>JAILPU010000305.1 GCA_024699395.1 Lachnospiraceae bacterium
GCTGGTTTTTTACTTGCTTTTTACACTGAAGAACTTTCGAGAGTAGAAAGCGATATTTAGATAATGAATAGATTATTGCTCCGTAACTACATAAAAATACAAGTTAGGGAGCAAAAATGAAAATTTGACAAACTTCAGTGATTATAGGATCGGAATCAAAACCTCCCATGCTTTTTTCTTAATTTGCATTATTGCTCATCAAACACTGACTCATCATACCCATACAGCTCGTAAAAATCTTCTTTCTCGCAATATGTATACACAGGATCCACTAACTCTCCTTTTACACGGTATCTTAAGATAAGATACCCTTCCATGGCTTCCCCAAGGTCAAACACGTAAAATCCGGGACGGCTTATACTCTCAACCAAGAACGTAGGCACCGAAAGCTCTTTGGGATTCTCCGGATAGGCTTTATACGGAGCAAAGGCATTGGGCGAAATCTCAGGGTTTGCCCATTCCATAATAAAAACACCATCCTTCAATCCCCGAAAACTGTATGCTTCCTCCTTTAAAACCCCGCACTGTATATCAAGCATATTGTCGACGAGTGCTTGTCTTGTTCCCTCCTTAACATGATAAAAATCCACGTCAGGATATAACTCCTGCATCTCTTCAACATAAAGAGCATAGTCATCCCCAAAGGGAAGATTCTCTTCCTCCATATACTCTGAAAGATCTGGAAGGACAAACTTTTCCCCTTCTGAGTCTTCTTTTGATTCATCTCCTGGTCCTTCTTCCGAGCTTTCTTCAAAAGAAGCCTGTATCATAGGGCTTGGCGAGGGATCCAAAGCGCTGTTTTCACTTTCGACTAATTCAGTCAACGATGCTTGGGAAGCCTTATTTAGTATATCATCAGCACTTTTCGCACTTTTTTTCTTGCAGCCTGTCAAAATCAATGAAACCATTAACGTTAATACTAAAAATCTTCTCACTTTGAAAACCTCACTATACTATGAAAATGTTTCTTTCTGTAATCGTCCCAATCCCCAATGACCACTTTCTTTGCAGAGCTGGAAGCATGAGCAAACCTGCCGTCTCCCACCCAGATAGCCACATGGGAAGGTATCCCTGCTCCAAGAGAACTCTGAGTACCGCTAAACAAGATTATATCCCCGGGCTTTGCGACATTCGGAACATCGCTTGCATTTCCTGTATAAACCGTTGTTCCCTTATTATATAAGGTTCTGCAGGTTTCACGGCCGTTAGGATATCCGTTCACGTTGTACCCGGCCGATTTTAAGACATATGCGACGAAACTGGAACAGTCAAAATTCACTCCAGGTCCCCCATTCTCACCAAATGCGTATTTTGTGGGGTGTATAAGGCAGTTTTCTATATACTTATACATTTCAGCAAAGTCCAAATCTGACATAGCCTCAAGGGAAGGATTAAAATTAACAGCCGTATATCCTGTATCCGTGCCAAAAGAATGCCCCGAAAGGTCTATTGACTGAATCAGACCATTTCTGTTTTTAAAGAATCCCAATAACCCGGATGTATCAACACGGCTTACCTTTGTGCCTACAATACCGCTTATTGCCGAAGAATCATTGGAGATATTCGACGTATTATTATCATATAAGTCCTTTATAGCCAAAAAGTGCTCCACAGACTCATACGAACCGGGAAGACCTTCCAATATCTCTAAAAAGAAATCAAACTCAAATTCAAACTTCTCTTCCGGCATAAGACCCATAACAGAATCATAAAAAGATACCGGGTCAAGTTTTGCAGTTCTGGAAGCAACATTAAAGTATTTTAGCGGATTACTTAACTCATTGTAGTTGTAATTATAGCTAAGATAGGAATTAGCTATAAATGCAGGCGCCACTGAAGGAATACGCTTTACTGTAAGTTTGTATATCTTGTCATCCGGATCAGTGCTACTAATGCTCTTTTTTATTTCTTCAATGGAAGGCTCGGTTTCAAGCCTGTAACCCTGACTCTTTGAAAAGATACTGTTGAAAGAGATGCTTTTTACGGATGAATCCATAAGTTCATCGTAAAAAACGAACTTAAACTCAAATATATCGATTATATTTTCAATATCCTCATCAGACAGATAATAGCTTTCCCCGTCAACGTCACTTTCTTCATATTCCCCAAAGTTTTCGGTATTCTGCGTAATAAACATGCAGCACAGAGCATATACAGGCTGCCAGTGCATATAAAAGAGGTCCTCTCCCATTATGGCAGGATCCGTATCAATGTTCTTTTTGGATAAGGTAACGCTTCCCGTTTTACTTGTAGAGGTGGGATCTATGGATTTTGTGCTGGTATCATGCCATACCCTTCCATAGCCATGAACCTTTGGATAACCCTTTAGGGCTTCCTCCCTGTCTAAAGGTGACGGGATCTTATTGATCTTATCAAGAATATCTTTCTTCTTTTTTATTTCCGCATCAGTCTTTGGAATCCAGTCCTTAATGGAAAAATCCCTCAGTTCCTCATGCCAGCCGGCTTCTTCTACGGTAGCCGTAACAGGTCCCAAGGTCACTTCGCCCGTAATATCATCAAAAGAAAGGATATCTCCTTCATAAACCATGTATTCATAAGATATGGTTTTTGTTTCTTGCACGTTCTTATTGTAATTATCAACCGCTTTAAGTATCCGTTTAAAGGTCTTTAAGTCCACCTGAACCGAGTTTATATCTTCTTCAAAGGAAAAATCCGGATGTTTGTCGAGCCATGCAAGAAATGTTCCCGCATCACTCATTACTTCCTCGTTTGTGTCCTCGTCGAAGTAAAACCCATCGTTACCAACCGCTTCAAACCTTGCCTGTTCGTTAACAGCGTCCTTTACAGACTCGCCACCGCCGAACTCAAGGGCAGCAATAATGGACGAAAAAAATGCGATTATAATCAAAATAATTATGATTATCAACGCCGGAATAAAAGAAATGGCAGAAAAGGCGGTTTTTATTAACCTGGAAACCATCTTGATAAACTGTTTTGAGGTATCAAAATCATTTCCACCGCCTAAACTGTCATTAACATCATTGTTTAGTTTGTTTTTAATATTGGAAAAAAGACTCATAATAAGACACTGACACAGCCATTAATGATCTCTTTGGGGTTAACTTTTGGAAGATCCCTTTCCGCCCTCGTCTCATTTGCGAGATTTATACTGTGAACAATGGCCGATTTGTATGCTGCGGCAGTAATACTTGTATTCTTTGACATGACCATGCACGCCTCTATTAGGCTTGCCGCAGGATCATAAAGATAACGATAACAGATAACTTCAACCAAATATACATAACCCGGAACTGTTCTGGGAATAAGCATGTCATCGAGATAAACTTTAACTTTATCGAGTATCTCGCTCTTTTCCTTAATCCTAAAATTACTCACTTTCTTCACTCCTCAATACTATCATTTATAAAATCCAAAAGATCGGGATCGGTAGGGTCTACAATGTCAACAGAGTCTGCCAAAAGGTCAAGCAAAGTCTTTTCATCATTAAGCCTCTCAAAATCGTCTCCCGAAACACTGATATATAAGTACTCATCCTCCCCAAAAGTCAACTGATAAACCAGAGTAAAAACCTTACTGGTATCAAAAGTTGCCCTGTTTAACATATACGCACCTGCATATTTTGCAGGAAAATACTTTATAAATCCTTCTTCAGAACAATCTGATATCTTAACCTTTGTCTTTGATGAGGAAAAAATCCTTGAAGGTATCTTTCCTTTCATCATTTCTTCAAGATTCGGGTCAGAATCGGTAAAAACACAGATTCTAAACCCGTCAACCACACCGTTTATTTCCTTTGATGCCCCATCAAAGTTAGCTGGAAGCCACATTGTGTAGTATGTCCCAAGTAAATATACCTGTTCACTTAATATCTCATTCCCCGTAAAAACCTCTCCGGCAGTTTCTGCCCGGTTTAACTTCCCCAAAGGGAACTTGTAACGGATAAAATTGTCACATATGTATATAGGAAGAGATACAGATAAAACCAGGATGAAAAAGAAGATTATAACGAGCTTTTTGTTCTTTTTTATAAACCTATTGATCATCGAATACCTCACCTGACTTAGTATCCGATTCGGTTGATTTTAACTCATCTTCTCTCTTCGAATCATACTGCAATGTTAAGAGATGGCCTTTAGCCAAGATCTGGGCATTTGATAAAGTTTCCGTCGAATACTCCGAAACCATGCACCCAATGACTATGGTGTAAGGGTTTTCATAGATACTTTCATGAATATTTACTTCATAGGTAACAAAAAACCTAGGATCGGTACCGGCAACATCAAGCTCGTAAACCTCAAATATGGCATTACAGCCATTTATAAAGCCCTCTTCTTTCTTTAAAAGCACAAACTTTGACGTACTTTCCTTCGCATCGATTGATACCGCTTTAGTAAGATCCGCCTTTAAAGAGCCTATTAAGTTATCCCCTTCACTTAAAACCTTAAAATAAAAGCAAAACGGATCACTTTCAACGACCTTTGCGCCATTTATATCTGCCAATGGCGCATTCACGGTCTGAATACTAAAGGGAATATTCTCAAGCTCTATGGTCGTTTGAAAGTTTTCTACCGGTGTATATACCATGTTCTGGGCATCAAAGACGGAAGTGGTCAGTTCCCCTTCCGGCATATTTACCGCAAACTCTACTTCCTTTTTGAATAGCCCAGTTAAAACCACCAAAACCAACAATATTCCTAATAAGATAACCCCCACAACAAGTACCCGCTTTAGCGGTTTTGACATTAAAATGCCTAAAAATGTTGTTTCTTCCATTGTTCACCACCTGTTTTTTTACAGAAAATGAGGAGTTGCAGCTATAAGCTGGTAACCTTCTTCTGTTTTTGGCGCATTGACATAAGTTAAAAACTTAGGTCCGTCGGATGTACCCCTGAAATTACCCTCGGAAGTAAAGAATACACGGCTTAAGAGATTCTCGTCTTTATTGATTAAAAGCCTGAACATCTTCGAAACAAACTCCAGATCCTCACTGTCTCTTACAACCACTACGCATTCGGCTACTCCCTTGGTGGTTCTGCAGTTAAGGTAATTTTTAATGATATAAAGCTGTCTCTCACACCATTCCTCATAATCTTTCTTTGACTGGCTGGCTTTATTCCACTCAAAAAAAGCCGACTTGAATGCAACATAATAAAAGACATCATCTTTTTCAAACTTTGCCTCCATAGGTAAGAAAAATGTCCCCATATGCTTGGTCTTGCAGACACGTTCCAAATATGAATCAAATGTGGTACTATTTGCTATCACATTCATCCCCACGTATGAAGCTGCAACCCATCCTACAATCTCTGAAGCAATCTTGTGCTGAAAACCTTCATTTATAACGACTTTCCTCTGTAGTCTCTGGCCTATCATCTCACAGGCACAGTTAACCACACTGTAAAGGGTAATGGCTGTAGAGGCAGGCTTTCCGTTTATCATCCTCTTAAACTGATAGTTAAAGGCATAAATATACCCTATCTTTAAAAGATATTTAAGTCTTGACGTAAGACCACTGTCGTCCATATCCGCGTCAACGATTGAAAGGTCCGGTGAATCCGTTGTCACCTTCTTTAAGAAAAGCTTGATCATCTCCTTTGTAGCCACTCCCATGGAGGATATAGCCAACAAAATATAGCAGTCGGATATTGTACCGCTCTCACCGTTTGCGTACAATAACAGCTGTTTTTCCTTGTAGATATAGTTAAACTTATGGATCATGCTTTCTTTTACATCATCATTTACTAAAAAACATCTCATGGGAGAAGCAATTCCCTCAACAATCCCCTGCTCCTCTCCACCATATAAAAGTTCTTCTGTTATCAAATTATTAAATCTCCCTATCGTATATATAATTATTTAAGTTAAATACTGCTCCCCAACCTAAGTCCTGAGTTTATCAAGTTATTGAACGCCTCTTCATCTTCCGGAGAAACTGCAAAAGGCGCTACCTTAAACTTGTTTCTGCCATCCGGGCTTATCCTTATTTCCACAATCTTACATATGTAAGAAAAACCGGTATACATTACAGGCTCTCCCGGACCATTTTCGGCCGGAAATTTATTGGAATAATCACCCATAATCTCAATATCAGGTAACAGGTCACATGTTCCCCACCAATAACTCTTTCCCCAAGGCTTATCCTTACACTTTACGATAACAACCGCATCCTGTTTA
>JAILPU010000306.1 GCA_024699395.1 Lachnospiraceae bacterium
TCCCCAGGTGGTGAAGAGGATAATACCTCCCGTCACCAACGAGACCATTACCCTTGTAAAGGATACGTCACTGGCATTTACCGTCTCGGTTGCCGAGATGTTTACCCTTGCCAAACAGATAAGTACGGCACGGGCATCCATAGCGGCGCTTTTGTACGCAGGAGCTTTTTACTATGTATTTAACCTGGTAGTAGCCGCAGTTATGGAAAGATTTGAAAAACGTTTAAAGTATTACAGGTAAGTTGGGATCATGGAAGGAAGAAGAAAACTGCTGGAAATGAATCACGTTGTGAAGGGCTTTGACGGCCTGGGTGTCTTAAATGATATTTCTCTCTCCGTTTATGAGGGCGAGGTGGTATCAATTATAGGACCCTCAGGTTCCGGTAAATCCACCCTGTTAAGGTGCGCAACCCTCCTTGAAAAAATGGATAGGGGAGACCTTATCTATATGGGTAAGAGTGCCGCAACCGACAACGATTATAAGAGTGTTTATGTTTCCAAAAGAAATCTTAGGGAAATAAAGCATATCTTCGGACTTGTTTTCCAGAATTTTAATCTTTTTCCCCATTTTTCCGTTTTAAAAAATATTACGGATCCCCTTGTAAGTGTCTATAATACCAATAAGGAGGATGCCGAGAAGAAGGCTTTGGAGCTGCTGGGTATGCTGGGACTTGAGGATAAGAAAGATTGTTATCCCTATCAGCTTTCGGGCGGACAAAAGCAGAGGGTGTCCATAGCAAGAGCTTTGGCTTTGGAACCGAAGATATTGTTTTTTGATGAACCTACCTCAGCCTTGGATCCGGAATTGACCGCCGAAGTTCTTAAGGTCATAAAGGAACTGGCAAAGAAACATATGACTATGATAATCGTTACCCATGAGATGCAGTTCGCGAGAGAAGTGTCGGACCGTATCATATTTATGGAGGACGGTTATATAGTGGAGGAAGGTGCACCGGAAGATATTTTCAACACCGATAATTCCCGTGTGAGGGGCTTTATCGGTAAGATGAACACGTAATATTTGGGGGCGCATTGTATGATTGTTTTGTGTGATTATATAATGCGCCCCTTTGGAGATTAGAAAACTACAACCATTTTAACGAGGAGAAACCCACAATGAGTACAGACAGATATGTTAGTCCCCTTTCGGAACGTTATGCCAGCAAGGAAATGCAGTATATCTTTTCACCTGACAAAAAATTCAGGACCTGGAGAAAACTGTGGATTGCTCTGGCTGAGACAGAGATGGAACTGGGACTGTCCGAAAACGGAAAGCCGGTTATCACCAAGGAGCAGATTGATGAGCTTAAGAGTCATGCCGAGGATATCAATTACGATGTGGCCAAAGAGCGTGAAAAGATAGTTCGTCATGATGTTATGAGCCATGTTTATGCTTACGGTGTTCAATGCCCCAAAGCAGCCGGTATTATCCATCTCGGCGCTACTTCCTGCTATGTGGGTGACAATACCGATATTATCGTAATGACAGAGGCACTTAAGCTTGTTAAAGCAAAGCTTGTGAACGTTATGGCTAAGCTTAAGGATTTTGCTGAGAAGTATAAAGCTCAGCCTACCCTTGCTTTCACACACTTCCAGCCTGCACAGCCCACTACCGTGGGAAAGAGAGCCTGCCTCTGGCTTCAGGAATTCTATCTTGATTTCCGGGACCTTGAGTATGTTTTGAGCACCATGAAGCTTTTGGGTTCTAAGGGTACTACAGGTACTCAGGCTTCCTTCCTTGAGCTTTTTAACGGAGACCATGAGACCATAGATAAAATCGATCCCATGATTGCAAAGAAAATGGGATTCGAGGGATGCGTTCCCGTTTCAGGTCAGACTTATTCCAGAAAGATGGATACCCGCGTGCTTAACGTTCTCGCAGGTATTGCGGCAAGTGCTCACAAGATGAGTAACGATATCAGACTTTTACAGCATTTGAAGGAAGTTGAGGAGCCCTTCGAAAAGGGACAGATCGGTTCTTCTGCTATGGCATATAAGAGAAATCCCATGAGAAGTGAGAGAATTGCTTCCCTTGCCAGATACGTGATGATCGATGCTCTTAATCCCGCCATCACTTCCGCAACCCAGTGGTTTGAAAGAACTCTTGACGATTCTGCCAACAAGAGATTGTCTGTTCCCGAGGGATTCCTTGCCATTGACGGTATTCTGGATCTTTGTCTCAATGTGGTGGACGGTCTTGTGGTTTACAAGAAAGTTATTGAGAAGCACCTTATGAGCGAGCTTCCCTTTATGGCTACGGAAAATATCATGATGGATGCAGTTAAGCAGGGCGGAAATCGCCAGAAGCTTCACGAGAGCATTCGTAAGCTTTCCATGGAGGCCGGCAAGAATGTTAAAGAAAAGGGTGAGGACAACAATCTTCTTGAGCTTATTGCAAACGATCCCGAATTTAACATGACTCCCGAGGCTCTTAAGGAATGCATGGATATGGAGAGATACACCGGCAGAAGCGAAGTGCAGGTGGATGCGTTTATCAGAGATGTTATCGCTCCTGTGCTTAATGATAATAGCGATCTTTTGGGGCTCAGTGCCACTATTAATGTATAATTGGGACCATATTACTTTTGTTTACAGAGGAGAATCTTAAATGGGCGGATTTTTTGGAGTTGCGTCGAAGGACGATTGTGTTTTTGATCTTTTTTTTGGTACTGATTATCACTCACATCTTGGTACAAGACGTGCGGGTATGGTGGTCTATGACAAGTCCACCGGTTTCAACAGAGCCATTCACAATATTGAGAATGCTCCCTTCAGAACCAAGTTCGACAAGGACGTCAATACCATGAAGGGCTTTATGGGTATAGGCTGTATCTCTGATTTTGAGCCTCAGCCCCTTATTGTCAGAAGTCATCATGGCACCTTTGCCATCACTACCGTTGGTAAAATCAACAACACTGACGAGATTGTTAAACAGCTTTTTGAAAACGGTCATTCTCACTTCTTGGAGATGAGCGGCGGTGATATCAATGCCACTGAGCTTGTGGCTTCCATTGTCAATCAGAAGGAAAACATCATTGAGGGTATCAGATATGCCCAGGAGCTTATTGAGGGCTCCATGTCCCTTCTTATTATGACCCCTCAGGGTATTTATGCTGCCAGGGACAAGTTCGGCAGAACTCCCGTTGTTATCGGTAGAAAGGACAATGCGTTCTGCGTTTCCTTCGAGAGTTTTGCTTATCTTAATCTTGGTTACAGCGACTTTAAGGAGCTTGGCAGCGGCGAGATCGTTATCATCACTCCCGAGGGCATCAACACTCTTGTGCCTGCCGGTGACAAGATGAAGATCTGTACTTTCCTTTGGGTTTATTACGGTTACCCTTCTTCTTCCTACGAGGGTATCAGCGTTGAGCAGATGCGTTACAACTGCGGTAAAAATATGGCCAAGCGTGACAATGTCACTCCCGACATCGTTGCAGGCGTTCCCGATTCCGGTACGGCTCACGCCATCGGTTACGCCAATGAATCCGGCATTCCTTTCTCCAGACCTTTTATTAAATACACTCCTACATGGCCCAGATCCTTTATGCCTACCATTCAGACACAGCGTAATCTCATCGCCAAGATGAAGCTTATTGCTGTTAAGGATCTTATCCATGACAAGAGTCTTCTTCTTATCGATGACTCCATCGTTAGAGGTACTCAGCTCAGAGAGACCACCGAGTTCTTATACAGATCCGGTGCTAAAGAGGTTCATATCAGACCTGCCTGCCCTCCTTTGTTATTCGGTTGTAAATACCTTAATTTCTCCAGATCTTCTTCCGAGATGGATCTTATCACCAGAAGAGTTATCAAGGAGATTGAGGGCGACGACAAGAATCTTGATCTCAAGAATTATGTTAATCCCGATGCGGCGGAATATGAAAACATGGTCCGCAAGGTGGGTGAGCAGCTTAACTTCACTTCCTTAAGATTTAACCGTCTTGATGACACCCTTGATTCCGTGGGTATCGGTAGAGACAAGCTTTGCACCTACTGCTGGGACGGCCGGGAATAATTGCTTTTCTTGCCGGCGATATTGCACCTTTTGCGATATCGCCGGCTTTTTGCATCCTGCACCTCCCGGGGTGTTGCATGGTTGTCATATGCATATGTATGAATGCGGAAGACCAGAGGTGCTGTGGGACGATATATTTTCACTCGGCGCCCAATTTCCCTCGTGCAAACACACCGCCCCCCAGCGCCTCCCGGAGTGTTGCATGGTTGACATATGCATATGTCAGGGAATGCAGAAGTGCAGAGGTGCTGTGGGACGATATATTTGCACTCGGCACGCTTTCGCTCCTTGTGTACCGTAGCGGACGCTAA
>JAILPU010000323.1 GCA_024699395.1 Lachnospiraceae bacterium
TAAAAGAATCACAAAACTCACTGCTATTAAGATTGCTCCTCCGAACTTCTCCGCATGCTTTCCTATTCTCATTCCTATGGTCTTTCCCAGCTTTGTGGCAAAAAAGCACATCACGTATGTGACAAGAGCGATTATCGCCACAGATAAAAATACCTGGACAAAAGTGTAGTCTGACATGGTAAGTCCCACAGAGAGAGCATCTATGGAGGTGGCCACAGCCTGAAACATCACTGTCTTAAAAGTGAGTTCCTCTTTTGGGGTTTTCTCCTCATCCTTTTGAAAACCCTCCAAAAACATTTTTAAACCTATAACCAGGAGCACTATAAATCCGATAAAATTTACGTACTTCACAAGTGAATTAAAAAAGCTCACGGCTACAAGTACAAGAATCCATCCAATCACAGGCATAAGTGCCTGAAAAAAAGCAAATGACACAGCTGTCAGCTGTTCTTTCTTCTTGAGCATATCTTTGTCCGCAACACCGTTGGCAACAGAAACGCTCACGGCATCACAGGCAAGTCCCATACCTAAAAGGATGCTTTTAAATACTATTCCCATTAAGTCCATTATCAGCCCTTAAGACCTCTTGACTGTCTGTCCATATCTTCCACTACGATGTCGTAAATCTCTCCCAAAGAAGCAGCATACTCCAAAATAAGCCAGGGCTCGTTGGTATGGAAATGAATCTTGATGGTTTCCTCATCTCCCACAGCAAGAAGGCAGTCTCCCTTGAAATGCTCTGTAATGTAATCAAAGATCACATCCTCATCAAGGTCCTGTCCGTCAATAAGAAGCTGAGTATCATATCTGAATTCCAGCATTTTAAAATCCTCCGTTTTTTTTATTTTCAAACGAGATTATTATACTTTATATTACTTTTTCGGTAAACCGTTAATAAAAAGAATAATATCCCGCAATATTAACCTGTTGATTTTACTGAGTCTTTTTGTTTTTATCATAGTAGTTTAGAGCATACACAAACCTGTCCAGTATAAGCTGTTCACCCTCATCGTTTAAATGGATGTGATCCTCAAGATACTCCGAGGCGTTATCCTCATGTATCCCTCCGTAGAAAACATCCACAAAGGAAACTCCCGCAAAGTCACACACCGCGCCCTCCGAGAGAACATAACCGGAAAGCACATCCTGATCCCCGTAGGTATACTGATCGGAACTTACCATATTGCCCTCCTCATCAAGAGCGTAGGCATAGGTGGGGGACATTACTATTATCCTTATGTTGGGATAATATTGTTTGAAAAGCTGTATTCCCGCATTGAGATTTCCCGTAAAAGTATAAACATCAGTGTCATTATCAAGGTTTGTCATATTGTGACCGAGAAGATAATCCCCGGCATCATACATAATGGCGATAACATCCACCTCGTTAAAGTCGGTATTAAGAATATTATCCACAACTTCCTTGGATTCGGGAGGAAGGGTTACGCTCTCATCATTAAGGATATTGGTATAGGTATCCTTATTGTCACCCACGCAGGCCAAGTAGCTAAGCCAATAGAAACAGAACATATCCATGGGCTTTTCGTTTAACTGTCCCTGCATCGCCAGATAACTGCCGCTTACGCTGCAGTTTATCACATCCACATCCCCGGACTCATCAAGAACCTTATTAAGTCTCTTACAGAAACTCTTGTCCGAATATCTGTTGGCGGCAATGGGGCCGTTTCCGAAACACACAATCTTGTCCACTTCCACGTCGGTTATCATATTGCCGTCAGCTCCCACAAGGGGAAGTATCCTGTCGAGAGTATTGTCGTAGGAACCCTGTCCGTCCTTGAAAACCTCTTCCTGATTTACAAAGACACCGAAATTCTTGATACGTATAATTATAAAAATAACAGCTATAGCGACAAAAGCCAGGAAAAATTTGGTAAAGGCGCTTTTCTTTTTCTTTCTTTCACGTTTCGCACCTTCCTGTGGTTTTTTCTTTACCGCATCATAATCTATATATTCAACGGAGCCGTCCTCGTACACAACTCCCTCGAGACTGTCCTCTTTTTTATTATCATCTTGGGCGATCTCGTTATCGGATGTTTTACTGTTCTTAAGTTTCTTATCGCCCTCGGGAGTATTACTGTTTTCCTGTTCTTTTCTCTCTTGGGAGCTTTCTTTATTTTCAGGATTTTGAGCATTTTCGGGATACTCTCCCTCTTGGTAGTACTCCCCGTCTTCGGGATATTCTCCCTCTTCGTAGTACTCCCCGTCCTCAGGATATTCTCCCTCCGCGTAGTACTCCCCGTCCTCAGGATATTCTCCCTCTTCATAGTACACTCCGTCCTCAGGGTATTCTCCCTCTTCGTAGTACACACCATCCTCGGGGTATTCTCCATCCTCAGGGTATTCTCCCTCTTCGTAGTACACACCATCCTCAGGGTATTCTCCCTCTTCGTAGTACTCTCCCTCATCAGGGTATTCTCCCTCTTCGTAGTACGCACCGTCCTCGGGATACTCTCCCTCCGCGTAGTACACGCCGTCCTCGGGATATTCTCCCTCAGTGTAATACACATCCGCCTCGGGCTGTTGAGCCTCTGACACGTACTCTGTGTCCCGGGATCTTTTTACATTTTTACCCGCTCCGTCAACGGTATAGTATCCTCCGTTTTTATTTTGCTTTCTATCTTTATTTTTCATTTAATGCTCCAAACAACATCCAAAATCAAATTAAATATCGGTGAGACCAAAACCACATGCAAACTAATCCAGTCCAAACAATTTAAAATCAGATTATACATCGGTGCGGCGACCTGCTCGCAGGCAAATTAACCGTCTCCCCAAAACTTCCAAAATCAGATTAATTACCGGATTAATAATCGCTTCGGCGAACCACCCACCGGCGAATTAAATATCCCCGGGAATAATTAATTCCACTGCTTCATTCCGGTATACTATATGTTCCGGGGTCTCATAAAACACGCTGAACCCGTAATCGGAAGGATCGTTAAGATACAGGGAATCCTTTTTGATAATACAAAAATGGCATCCCTTTTCTGTGGCCTTCGATGCGATCACACTAAAATCCTTCTCATAGGAATTAATGGCATTTAAAAGACTGCTGCCGTATTGAAGACCGTTTCTTCCGTAGGGCATGCACACCCTTGCGGTGTACTGTCTCACATATAAAAGCGAATCCGAGGGAAAGGCTGCCATAACCTCTCGCCCCTCCACCATAATGGCATCACATATATCGCAAACCTCATGGGGAACATGGTAAACATTGGTGGAAACACTGTACAAAGAATGGGTATACACAAGTCTTCCCGACAGTATCACAAGAACAAGGCACACCGAAACGGCCACAGCACGTACCCTTCCTTTTAATTCCTTCCAAAGCTTTGCCACAGTATACGCCACTGTGACGCTTACGGGAATAAGCCACAGCATTCTGAAATATATTTCCGACTCCACCACCCTAAAGATTAAAGATGCCACCACCGGATTGAAATATATTAACAGTATAACAGCAGGCATGTAAATAGTTATAAATCTTAAATTTTTATTACGCTCTCTGACAAAAAGGTAGCAAACCGCCGCCAGATAAAGGATAAAAGCAAAGCCCACTCCCGTGTAATTATGAAATATATCAACAAGTCGTGACCACAAAATTCTTCTCCTATTTCAAAAAAAGATAAAGCACACCGGACACAAAAAGAGGAAACATTGATACTCCAAGGCTCACAAAATGCTTTACGCTTCTGTACATTATCAGTTCACCCACTATAAAAACTCCCCCTGCCACACATAACAAGAAGGGTGCCATTGTGGTGCAAAGGCACGCTGCCGAAAACAGTAACCCCGGCATCACAAAAGATTTTAAAGATATCCTCTCCTTCTTCTCGGCGCTTTTTAAATGTCCATACATATAGGCCGTAAGTAAAGGTATGATTATACTTGCAAATATTGCTTTTCCCTGTGCCGTTCTTACAAGGAGAAAGTTTTCCGCAGTATAAAGAGAATACCCGCCGAACAATATAAGTAATGACATTGCTGTCATAAAAATCCAAATTCTTTTATTATCTTCTCCAAGAATCACATCCCCTGTGTTTCGCTGCCCCGTTTTCTGTTCATTTTCTATTTTTTTATTGTCTCCCTCGAGGAATCCTTCCCCCGTGGAGTACTGCACATTTTTCTGTTCATAAACTATCTTCTTATTGTCTCCCTCAAGGAATCTCTCCCCCACACAGTAAAATGCGGCGTAAGAAACAATAAGAAGCAATATGGGTAACACCACATGAGCCGCAAAGGAAACATTAAGAGAGCTTATCCATGAAATAAACGCCACCCACATGGGCATTGGGGCAAGACCGTGCCTTGCATCAAGTTCGGTGGTAAGACCGGTGTAGGGAGATTTCATATACATCTCACCGGAGTCGGCGGATATCACCGCCGTGGCCACGTAGAAGGCATCGTCCCCCTCCTCGTAACGCAAAAATATCATTGCCGAAATCTGGATGATAAGTATCACCAAAAAGGCAACAAACCACCCCTTTGAACCAATTTTCCCCGGTTTAAAAGAAACCTTTCCCCCCAAGATTCTTACAAGGGAAAGCAAAGTAAGCACTACCGCTGTCCCAATAAAAATTTTCCCTATGGTAAAAAGGCTTATCTTAAGTAAAACACCGGGGACACAAAGCCACGCGAAAATCCCCCAGAGAGTAATCTCCCCCCACACTAAAGATGAGACAATATCACCTGTTCCAAGTTCGCCTTTCTTAAATAAGGTTCCGCACAAAAAGGGAATAAAAATCACCCCGAGAAAAGCCACTAAACATCCAAGAATAACAGAGCCCATTATCACTCCTCTTTCTCACACAAATACAAACGATCCCCATACACCGAAGTGTCGGTGATGTTGGGTATAACCTCATACCCCAAGCCGCTTATATATTCCAAAACATCTTCATCATCCACATTTCTTTTGAGGATAAGCATAAGCCTATTGTTTTCCTCAATAGATTCGGTGTCGCTGTAATCAAAAAGCTCATTTTCCTTTACAAGAAGAGTTTTGGTATAATACTCAAACTCCAAAAGATTCTCGTAATAGGACACTCCGTCGTAAACACATATACAGGGAATCTTAGCCATCCTTTTAGCCAGAATCAGCTGATAATCATAATCCTCATAGAGATACTCACCGTCATATGAAAGCATGGTAATCCCGCTCATCACAAAGGTAAGGCACAATAACATAAGGGGCACAAATCTGTTGTTTTTAAGAAGCATTACAAGCCATGCAAAGGCAAATGCCAAAACAACACAGATAAGAGGGAATACAGGCATCATATATCTGTCCACCATATAGGGTGAAAGCCTTGAAGCCATGAGGAAATAGCAGATCCCCACAATCCATATAAGGTTATATCCCCCGTTTTTTCGTTTCAGGGATATGTAAATAAAAAAGGCAATTCCCATCGCGAACAAAATGCCGAAGCATATGCCGTTACCCAGGCATTTATTTGCCGTGATACTGTAAAAGCTTATAAGCCTTTCTCCAAATCCCGACAGTCCATGCTTAAGATTGTCGATGGCCTCCGTTCCCCTTGTGCTTGATAAAACATCGGACACACAAAAGGGAAAAACCGCCACTCCCACAACTGCTGCAATCACCATGCTTCTTAGGTAAATAAGGAAATCCTTAACCCTTTTATTTTTTAAAAGAATAGCAGATACGCATACAAAAAGAGGGATTACTGCAAGAAGATAAAAATACTGGGTTAAAAAACCTGCAATTGTAACCGCTATAAGACCTTTGTTTTTACTTTTAAAACCGGTCTTCCAAAGCTTATTGAGAGTAATATAAAAAGTTAAGGTCACAAAAAAGGCGACCATGCAGTACATTCTCACAAAGACCACGCTGCTTACCGCCCCGGATCCGAATCCAAAGAAAAGGGAAGCAAACAAGCCGAAATAATAGGAAATCCTCTCATCCCCGGAATACATATAGAAAATAAGCCTTCCCAGATAAAGGATTACCGTCATTGTAAGCAAAATTAAAATAAGATTTACCAGACATCCCACAAAGGGCTCCGCCAATCTCTTAAAGAGACTGGATACCGTGTGAAGTGCCGCAAAATATAAAAAAGGATGATTGTCATCCTTAACATTAAAATAAACGGAAAGATAATTAAAATCATCCGTTTTGTCCACTGTTATATAATCTCTGAAAGCCTCTCTGTCAATAAAGACAGGTTCATCGTAAACAGATGCTTTATAGCTTAAAAGAAGGCTCCCCGATCTGTTTGCAATAACGTCCTTCACGGTATTCGCAATATTTCCCAGCTTCTTTATAAAGCTTTCGGAATCTATCTCATTATGGACAAAAGAAGCGAGACGGCCTTCGGGCTGAGTGGGAACTATCCAGGGATTATACTCCGCATTGGAAAGCTCATAACTCAAAAGCTCGTCCATATGATACCCTTCTTTATGGGCAATAAAATAACAAAAGAACAGGAAAGAAAACACAAGGCATATTGCAAATATCAATTTTTCTTTTCTTGATAACTTTTCCAAAGCACTTTCTCCTTCCTGCAATTCATCGAATACCTGTCCGGCTCACCAACTGCGGCTTTTTTCATATTCCAACCAATCCCATCGAATGCCTGTCCGGCTCACCAACTGCGGCTTTTTTCATATTCCAACCAATCCGTCCTATCCTGCAACGGTTGTCATGAATTATTATTCAATACAATGTCAATCCGGCACTCAACAGTCGGTGTAAATCGTATTATTCTATGGCACCGTCTTAACAAATGTTATCACAGCAATTCGGATTTCTTATCCATGTTCCCTGCAAACAGACTTACCGACATGGCAAAAACTATCTTCACATTATTAACTACCGCACCGGGGTCATAGAGCCCCGCTCCCCTTACTGCAAATATAAAAGCAGTTAAAATGAAAGCACTGCCAAGAACAATAAGAATCCTTTTATCCTGTTTTTTTAAAAAGATGCCCATTATTAAAGCAACAAATGCGACAATAAAAGATACCACAAAAAATCTGTAAACGAATCCCGAAAAAACCGGGAAATTATGTCTGAACATCCCATAAAAATAACTTGTACAGGAATCGTACCCTCTTCCCTTTAACTGCATATAAGTTATAACCGGGGGAAAGACGCCTCCCAAAAAATCAAAGCCCATCTCCTTCAATATTCTTTTGGGATTATTTTTAAGAGCGGTTTTCTCCATGCTGTGATAGAGCTTGTAAGCATTATGATTTCCCAGCTTTTCTTCAAGTCCGGGACAAAAATCATTCTTAATATTATCCCCGTAAAAGCCTGCCTCCCAAAGATCATTCTCTTCAAGAATATTTGCGACACTTTCGTCATAATCATTTCTGTTCTGCCACAGTGTGGTAAAACATATTCTGGAAAAAATACTTTCCTCAATACCTTTTTGTGAAGGAATAACTTTCCCGTTTGAGGAAAAACCCAAGGTCACTGTAATAAACATAAAAAACCCTATGGCACAGGTAAATATCCTTATATTTTTTCCTTTAACCTTTCTTAAAAGAATAAGCGTCAAAGAAAGAATAATAAGGATCCCCCAGCCATAGAACATATTTTTTGTATCAAAGAAAATATTATAAAGATTAAAGGGGAGGGTTGAAAGCACTGTTGCCGTAAAAAGGCACAAAGGCATATTTCTTTTGTCCTTTAACGTCACCGCCAAGGAAAACAGATAATCTATACCAAAACCCATGGCAAAGAAAAGAAGCTCCAAAAATGCTTTTTCCCTGACCACGTTCATGCAAAGCCAAATAAGCCCCCACCCCGATTGAAATGCCAAAAGTAAGAATACTATCCACTTTAATTGTAAAAACGGGTAACCTTTGAGCATATATATTCCACCTCTTCGGGTTTAAGATCGTAATACATGGGAAGCCTTAAAAGCCTCTCGCTCTCTTTGGTTGTGTATCTGTCCTCGCCGAAAAATCTTCCGAACTTTTTACCTGCGGGAGATGTGTGAAGAGGGATGTAATGGAATACCGCATAGATGCCGTTATCCTTTTTGAGATAATTCTCAAGCCTTGTTCTCTCCTCTATATCCGCCGCCTTTATGTAAAACATATGAGCGTTGTGAACACAGCCCTCGGGCACTGTGGGAAGTTCAATCGCCCCCTTTTCCATAAGGGGCTTAAGTCTCTCATAATACATATCCCAGAGCATAAGTCTGTGATTGTTGATTTCATCCGCCATCTCCAGCTGTGCATAGAGATATGCCGCATTCATATCGCTGGGGAGATAGCTTGAACCCCAGTCGATCCAGGTATATTTATCAATCTGTCCACGGTAGTATTTGCTTCTGTTGGTACCCTTTTCTCTTATTATCTCAGCCGCTTCCACGTCGGACTCATCCGAAATCAAAAGAGCACCGCCTTCACCCATGCTGTAGTTCTTGGTCTCATGGAAACTGAAACATCCGTAATCTCCTATGGACCCAAGAGCTTTTCCCTTGTAGGTACTCATTATTCCCTGAGCCGCATCCTCTATAACCTTAAGATTATGTCTCTTAGCTATATCCATAATAGTATCCATCTCACAGGATACCCCCGCATAATGCACGGGAACAATGGCCTTTGTATTGGGTGTGATGGCAGCCTCTATAAGCTTCTCATCTATGTTCATGGTATCAGGTCTTATGTCCACAAAAACAGGAGTCGCCCCTCTTATAACAAAGGCATCTGCCGTTGATACAAAGGTATAGGAAGGCATGATCACCTCGTCACCTGCCTTTATGTTACAAAGGCTTGCCGCCATCTCGGTGGCATGGGTACAAGAAGTGGTAAGAAGGCACTTCTTTGTTCCTGTTTTCTTTTCTATCCATTCATTACACTTTTTGGTGAAAGCACCGTCACCGCATATTTTATGATTATCCACGCACTCCTTTATATAATCAAAAGCCTTTGGAGCACAGGGTGGAACATTAAAATTGATCATCGTTCTCTCTTTCTTACCGTTTCCATTCACCGCATACTTCGCCGTGAATATCCCCGGTAACTTTTTTTATGATATATTTGGGTCTTCCTTTTACTTCCTCGTAAATCCTTGCTATATAGATTCCTATTATACCAAGTCCCAGCATAATGATACCGCCTATCATAAGTATCAACAGGATAACGGTGGTAAAACCTTCCACCGCCCTGTGATTGATATAATTAAACAGTGTCTGTATCATCATTACGATGCTGAAAATTATAGTCATAATCCCCGCCACGGAAACAAGATGGAGGGGCGCCGTTGAAAAGCTGGTGGCATTATTTATGGCATAACGTATAAGTCCCCAGGTGGACCACTTGCTCTCTCCGTTTTCTCTGTCCTTAACCTCAAACAAAACGGTGGTGCTGTTAAATCCCACCCAGAAGCTTAGCGCTCTGAAAAAAGTCTGTCTCTCGGGAAGACTCAAAAGGGTATCCACCACATTTCTTCCCATAAGCTTGTAATCCGAAGAATCGCTCATATCTATCTTCATAAGCTTTGACATAAGTCCGTAAAAAATATTGGCAAAAAGTTTATGCCCCGCTCCTTCTTTGCCACGATGGCTTTTCTTTCCTTCCACCACGTCATAGCCTTCTTTAAACTTTTCATACATTTCGGGAAGAATTTCAGGGGGATGCTGCATATCACAGTCAAGAACTGCCACAGCCTCCCCGGCAGCTGCTTTGAGCCCCGCAAAAATAGCGGCCTCTTTACCGAAATTTCTGGAAAAGCTTATGCCCTTAACGTTGGATTCCCTCTCACAGAGTTTCTCTATCTCCTTGAAAGTATCATCCCTTGAGCCGTCGTCCACATATATAAATTCATGCTCGATTCCGGCTTT
>JAILPU010000011.1 GCA_024699395.1 Lachnospiraceae bacterium
GGTAGTCAGATGATGGATAGAGTTTTGATGGATATTAAGAATTCTGGATATTCAGAAGTTGTACTATGGGTATTTCGGGATAATCTCTCTTCTAGGGCTTTCTATGAAACAAAAGGATTTGCGCTGACGGGGATTTCACAGCCAGCGTTTGGTACAGAAGAAGTCCTTTATTCTAAAAGATTACAATAAGGTGAATTTCTGTATGTTGGGCTGAAGTTTTAGCACGTTATATCGGAAGTTAATCGCACAACTTCAAGTTTGTCGAAATGAGCGATAGAACATAATATTTGATGTGAACCTTGGTAAAAAAGTCAGAATTACCGAGATTTTCATTGCTAGAACACTACTGTTTATACAACCTCTGAGTTTTTTCTATTACGTATAATGCTGTCGAATTCTGCTTTCATGGTCTTATTAAATACGATGGAAGGCTCTGATCCGGCTTCGGTCATGGTCTTAAGATTATAATTATTTGAAGATAAGTCCTTTTCAGTTACGAAAGATATGAAGGACTTATCTTTTTTTCCCGGAAAAAGTGCATAGCGAACGCTGTAAGCGGATTCCCCGCAAAAATGAACTATATCCTCATCATTGTTGCAGATACAGATAAGATGAATGATATGGTTAGATATATTACCGATATTTCTTGCGAAGTAAAGGCTTCTTATATATCCGCCAAGGTCTTTGCCAATATGCTCTATGCAGATACTGTAATCCTGCGAAATTTCGATCTCGTTTCTAAGCCGGAATGGCATTTGGGGGGTAGAGAGTATTTGACTATACTCTCTGATGGGGATGGTAAGGCTGTCTTTGTCATAGTAACGATTAAGAGTCTCTATTATATCTTTCATGTAGCCTTTTGATAAAGGGTAGAAAAAACAGCTATAATTTGCCAAAAGGCAGCTGGGAAGGACAAATACGGGATAACCGGATAAAAGGCAGGTAATCTCATCACTGGTTGGCTTTTCTTTAAGAATATTCGTGAGAAGATAGGTAAGATTCGTAAACTTCTTCTTTGTATCATTGGCTTGTACATATCCGTAAAAGGCTTTTTTAAATATATTTGTTCCGTTTGATAAGGTTTCTATGTATTCTTTTAGATCTTCTATGGTAAAGGTTACTGTCTCATACGAGTCTGACAGTTCTATTCCATATCGGGTAGAATAGTGCTTTATCGGTACAAGAGTCTTAACCAGAACGTTAAAGTTTGAAATCTTTGTTTTTGAAGTAATGCATGTGCCGGTGCAAATCAAAAGGTCCTCAAGGCACATTTTTAACTTTTTATCCATTGACATTTTAAAAGAACGGTAGAAGGAATAAAGATCCTTTTCACCGGATTTTTTCAATTCGCTGTAAAGTATATTGAGATCATTTATGTTAAATGCAGGTCTTGTACCGCTGAAGGGCAGATGCGATGAAAAAATAATGCAACTGTTAGTGTCTGTAAGCCCAAGGTGCTTATAGTTTCCAATCTTTCTTATAAGTGTCTGCATGGGCTCTGTACCCATATCTTCTTCTACATATAGCTTAAAGTTCCGATTGTCTTGAAAATAAACGGTTGCATCTATGCAAAGGCCCCCCCTTTGTTTGGATTGTTTAGAAAAGGAATGTGTTTCCTCTTTTTCAAAACAAAAAGGAGTCCTTAAGAGCATTAAGGATAAAAGGCTCATACCAAGGCCATAGTCATGAGCTGTGACCATATCCCCGGATCGTCTTATCTTAAAAGATCCCAGAGCTGGCTTTAAGCTGTCCGGAAGGTGCTTGGCTAACTCCTTATATCCATCTTTTGTAAGCCTCAAGGCTTTTCTTGAAGACATATCAGGTGTGGCGAACTTAAGGGAGCTTAAATTTGCCCCCCTCCCCTGGGTGAGTCTATAGGCTCTGTTCTTTGTTGTTTGTGCTACAAAGAAGGGACCAAAGAAGAAGTTAAGTTCATTTAAGCTTACATTGTAGCCAAGATAAGAGAGGAACGAAAGAATGAAGGAAGTATAATAGTCATAATTGGACACAAAGTCTATATCCTTGAATGATTCTTTTATGAACAGGACCATTTCTTTGTCATTCTTTATATCAGGGAAAAAGTTATTGAGATAGATTTTATTGGAATCTGTAAGTTTTATCATTGAAAGTCTCCAAAAAATGAAATCACAAAAGAAGTCTTATTTAAATGTTTCTTAGGAAAAATGAAGAATATTTAAAAGGTTAAATCAAGGGGATGGGAGAGGGGGTTCTTATTTTAGTAATTATCAGCGGTTTTTAACTGTTAGAAAAGCCGGATTTTATAAGGCTTTGCACTTGATTTGGCAAAAACTCTAATAACCCCTTAATAACCCCTAAAAAAACGTCTGAATTTGGCTTTTTTAGCGCCTTAAATAACCCCTAAGCGGAATGAATAAAGAAAGTTGGAATAACCCCTTGAAAATCAATCAGTGCACTCACTATAAGATCTCATTTCGGCAATCCTATACTCAATTCCGCAGTTATCGACCTTTAGTGTTTTCTTTAACAGGAACCGGTTTATGAATGTTGATAAATACTCACAATCGTCCTTCCCAATAAAGAATATTACTTCATGAGCCTTGATTGACAGAATCATTATGTCGCAGCTGTAAAAGGTATCTGTCGAATAAAGAGTGGCCAAAAGCTCCATAATCATTTTTGAAGCACCATTTCTGCCGTTTATGGATAGGGAATAAACTGAGCCATCTACTTCAAATTTGTCCGGTATTACCGTGTTAGATATAAAGAGACCGGCTATTTTTGATGTAAAAAGGCGTTCCTTACTTTTGGAGTATAGGCTCTGATAATATGAGATTCCCATCGCCTGATAATAGTTGTTTATGGTTTTTAGCTGTTCAATAAAGCCGCATTTTGTTATCTTTGTCCTTAATCCCTTAAAGAGACGCTTATAATCATGAATATATTTTAGTGCCATATTGTCGATGGTTCCTTTTGGGGAAATGGTTATACCGCCTTTTGCCTTTTTTGCATTAAAGATTTCAAGGACCCATTCGGGATCGTATGAGTGGAAGGGTAGTAAAACGGATGAAACCGCAAACAATGAGTAAAGGGACCGTACTTTTATGCCCAGATTTGCCAATATACCCATGATCATAAACGGATTATAGGTGTATTTTTCAATCTTTGAATGGGAAAAAATGGGTTTTAATATGTTTAACATCGCTGAATCCCTAATATCCGTACTAAAATAGGCGTGAAGCCTTTGAACGAAGAAGACTATCACGAAACTTTTATTATATGTGCGGCAAAGCTCGAAACTGAGGCATTCGTCTCTTAAAACGTGGTTTTTAAAGTATGAGATTAGTCTTGAATCTGAGCTTTCCAAAGATATGGTGAATCTTTTAAGGTCATCCTTTGAGATGTAAGGGATTCCCAAAAGGTCGGAGGTCATGTTCCCGTCACGATAGTAATCATCACGATCAATCTCTTTAATGACTATAGGTTCATTCTCGGATACTACATGGTTCCTTATTCTTTCTTCCGGAATGATTACAGAAAGGAACTTGTATGGAACCAGATGATGAGGGGATATTTCTGGTTCTTTACTTATGTCATCAGAAGAGTTGTTGTTATTTGCGGACGTTTCTGTTGTCTCGTTAGGAATTCCAGCTATTTGAAAAGACTCGTTTAGTTGTTCTTGTGCCTTTTCGGTATTAGCATTTGTGCTAAGGATGATATTGGAAGAAGCAGCATCTAATTCCTCGTCAATGTTCTCGGTAATCTTCTCCAAATCTAAAAAGTCTAGATTTGCCTTTTTTGTAGGCTTTTTCTTTTTGTTTTGTGACTTGTTTTTTGGTGGGTTATAAAAGGAGTCACACTCGGATATACCAAGAGCTGTATTTTTTTCGTTTGTCACACCGTTTTTCTGATTAATAGAGGAGATGTCTTTTAAAAGTTCTGTATAACAATCACCGGTATCAGGCATGATCTTTTTTAGAGAGGAAGAGAAAAGTTCTTCGTTACAGGCTTTGTCCGGAAGCATGTTCAGGATCATAGCTTTACAGAATGATGAGATGTCTGCTTTGCATTTTTTTATCGTAAGCCCATTTTCTTTAAGTTTCTTTAGATGGACCGGTTCCAGTACATCTTTGTAGTCCATACCCTCGTCAAAGATATCGGAAATAACGGTTTCATCAGATAATGCTTCAAAAGTGTATTTATAAAATGGATATATAAAAGGCTTATCGGCTGCGGACATCTGGTCAAGGACGTTGGTAACGGAATTAAACAGATCCGCTGTAAGACTGTAGGAAAGCAGTTTTTTGGCATTTTCTCTGGATTCAAGGGCAAATCTTATGATATTTTTCTCATATTCGATGTTTTTATTTGTGTATTTTTTTGATAAGGGGCAAAGAGCGCAGGCAGTACACTTTTTATCGGTAATCTTATAATATTGGTCACAGGTTTTATATAGGATTACGGATCCATCCATAAATACGTCATCGCAAAAGGACATCCCTTTCGTGTGCCTGTGCCATGCCATATAATCATAGTCAAAGACGCGAGAACTAAAGTTTGAGGAGAGTAGTAGTAGGGAATTAGTCACATCTTCTTGAGATATTCCGGCATTAAGCATTGAACAGACGTAGTTTTTTACAAAAACCTTGGCATCGTTTTCGTCTGATAGTTTTTTAAGTATGTATTTATAGCATGGAAGACCTTCCATGTATACTTTTTGTGAGTATTTTGGCATATTAAAACCTCGCGTTACTTTGACAATCGAACAACTGTTTGCTAAAATAAAAAAGAAAAACACCCAAAAATACGTTAATTCTTGCGTGTTTATGTGAAGATCAATATTTAATATTTAAAAGCAAAGGAATTACCTCTAATTTATCACTTAATTTTTTGAAAGTAAAGGCTAAAAAGCCTACAGAACTCATATCATTTTGATAAGATTATTAATAAAGGTAGTCTAAATATGAATCAAAAGTGGTTCATAAGATTCTGCACGGTGAGGTAAAAGAGCTTTATTCCGTTATTATTGATGAAACAGGGGGAGCAAATGGGAGAGAAGAGCGAATTTTGGAGTGAAAGGTTTATTCAGATTTTCAATGAATTCTTATGCACCTCCAACATTGCGTCGACATCGGCCAATAGGTACTGGTCGTATGTTAAAATTATCTGTGATCAACTTTGCAAGGACTTTTTGGATATAGATCAAAAGGATGTTACAAGATATTTTGATAAACTCCAGCAGAAGGTATATACAAATGAGATTTCCTTACATACAGTTTGTTGCAGAAGATCTCTTTTTAACAAGCTAGCGGAGTATTTGGTATTATATTATCCTGATTATTATACGGATAATCCTTTTGCAAATATCTTTATTAAGGACAGTAAAGCATATGTAAAAGCTACTTCGATACCATCTCTGGAAGAACTTAACAGGTTTCTTTATGCTTGTAAGAGAAATTTCATGCATTTCTTGTTATATTCGATGGTGCTTAGGATGGGCATTAAGAGCACGGAATTAATAAATTTAAAGAAAGAGCATGTCATCAGAGACGGCGATTGCTGTTTTATCTATATCGAGTCACGGGAAAAGTATGGATCTTTAAGCATTATTCCTATGCCTTCTGATATAATAAGACTGTATAATGAGTTTGAAGGCTTAGAGAATCCTAACAGAGAGTACCTTTTTACAAACTCAAGAAATGAAAAGCTTTCAATAACGACGATATCAAGGCTAACAAAGAAATATCTTAATATGGCCGCTATTGACAATCATTACACGTTAAAGGATTTTAGAAACAGAGCGGTTCTCGATGTGATTGAGTCTCGTGACAAGAAGGGTTTAACTTACAATGAGGATGTAGCTACTTATTTTTCTTTGAAGGATAAGAGGATGAATATCCTTAAAGATGCTCACTATCTTGCGATAAATAACCCGGTGGAAGATTCCGATTTGAAAATAATAGCAATGTAGTGTTGGTTCAATCTGTCGAATGCTAACAAAAAAACATTAGAAATGAGATAGAGTAGTGAATACAGAAGATTATATTAAGGCTTGTTCGTCGTTGGAAGATGTTATAAACAAGGGAATCAGTTTACTTCAGGATAATGAAAGCTTGAGTGAAGCATTGAAATTGTTTAAGTATGCGGATGCTAAAGGAAATTCGGATGGGAGCTACTGGCTGGGAGTGGCTTTTCAAGAACAAAAATCCTTTGAAGAAGCATTGATGTATTATAATAAAGCTGCTCAAAACGGAAATAGCAGAGCTGAAAATCGCATTGCGCTTATGTATGCACGGGGACTTGGGGTTCAAAAAGATGTTAGTCAGGCATTCATGTGGTTGGAAAGAGCTGCCAAGCATCATAGCTTGCAAGGTATTTGCAACCTTGCAGGTATGTACTGGTATGGATGCGGGATAGAAATCAATAAAGAGTTAGCGCTTGGATTATGGCGATTTGCCGCGCAGAATGATGTGCAAAAGGCGGTTCAAATGTTGGAAATAGTCAATGAAAATGTTGATGGACC
>JAILPU010000030.1 GCA_024699395.1 Lachnospiraceae bacterium
CTACGTTTAATACGGAGCGAAAGCGTCCCGAGAAATATACCTGCCCGCCGACTCAGCGCGTCACTTGCTGTAATTACATCACTTGCTGTAATCACGTCACTCGCTGCCACAGCAACTTTAAACTCTGGAAAGCCCCGAAATATCCGGAGCGATAACCATGGAAAAATTGGTGTAATAGACAACGAAGCCCGGAACCGCTCCGGAGGGCTTCTTAACCTCTTTTTTGAGGACATAGTCCACTTCCACCTTGTCCATCTCCCTACCTTTGGAGAAAAACGCCGCCAACGCCGCCGCCTCCTCAAAGGCCCTGTCGGGAAACTCCCTGTCTCTCACAGCCTTTAAAATAACATGGGACCCGGGCATATTTTTAGCATGAAACCACCAGTCGTTACCCCTGGCCAGCTTAAAGGTCAGCTCATCGTTTTGAAGATTATTTTTCCCAACAAAGATGTCAAACCCGTCACTGCTTAAGAAATGAAGGGGGCCGTTTACAGCCTTGGGAAGCTTGGCGTTACCCTTGTTCTTAATAAAGCCGGAGATAATAAGCTCTTTTTTGATATCGTTAAGATCCGCCTCGTCCTGAGCCAAATCAAGAGCGCACATAATTTCCTCTAACTGAGTTTTTTGCACCAAAACCGACTGAGTAAGCTCCTTAAGAGCCTCGTAAGTTCTTTTCATCTTGTTGTATTTGTCAAAATATCTCTTGGCATTGTCCTTGGGTGACAGATCCTTGTCAAGAGGAATCCGTACTCTTGAATTGTCATAATAGTTGTCACACTCAAGAAACTCAGAACCCGGATCAAGCCCGTAACCAAAGGCATTGATAAGTTCCCCATAGATACGATACGTCTCTCTTTTGGAAGTGTCCTCCATCTGCTTAAGCTGAAGATCGTATTTTTTAACAGTTCTCTCAAGAATGACGGAAACAAGTTTCCTAAGATCTGCAGACTTCTGGCGGATTCTTGTATAAGTACTTTTTTGCGCATAAAAGCTCTCCAAAAGGTTAGACATGCTGTCATAAAACCGAACAGAATCCTCCGCCCCCGAAAACATACGAAGTTCCAAAGCAGAAAACTCCGAAAGTACTTTCCCGGAAAAAACAATACAGGGAGAAAAACTGTTTTTAACAACCCTGTCAAGCACACCGTAAAAAGCCCTCCAAAGCCTTTCAAGGTGCTCCTCCCCAAGAGAAGCGGTACTCACATCCGCATCCAGCGAAGCCTCATAGCAGATTTCCGAAGCCATAAGAGGAGAAAACCCGGTATATCCTGTATAAATAGCCTTAAAAAGGGATTTGGCCCCGGAAGAAATATATTTTTTAAAACCGAAACTGTCGTTGTTGACATAAAGTTTAAGGGCATCCTGCTTGTCATCGGTATTGGGAACAAAATAGTCCCTGCCCGGAAGCACCTCACGGACGGAACTCACGGAAGCGTTAATCCTCTTGATACTGTCAATAATCACATTGTCTTCATTGACAAAAATAATATTGGAATGCTTCCCCATAATTTCGGCAATAAGAGTTTTTTGCCTCATATCCCCCATCTCATCAAGATGCTCCACCGTAATCCGGACAATTCTTTCGAGACCGGGCTGGAAAATTGCCACAATCCTGCCGTTTAAAATATATTTACGCAAAAGCATACAGAAAGCCGGAGCCGTAATGGGGCTGGGCTTTTTATTTTCGGTAAGATAAATAAGAGGGAGGGAAGGATTAGCCGAAACAGAAAGCATATACTGGGAAGAATTGTTCTTCACCGTAATAAGGAGCTCATCCTCCTCGGGCTGAGCAATCTTGTACACCCTTCCGCCCAAAAGTTTATCATTCAATTCTCTGGTAACAGCAGCAACCGCTATACCGTCAAAAGCCATATCGAACCTCTTCTATTTAATAAGTCTCATCTTTTTAGCAAGCTTTAAAATACCGGCGCCCTTTGGAAGAGCCAGAATCTCATCCTCGTCAAGGGCTCTTAAAGCAATAACCATAACAAAGTAAAGCGTAACCGCAACAATAACCGCAGGAATCAGAGAAATCCTGAGACTGCCTGTCAGAATAAACATCACCTGATATACAATCCAAGCACCAAGTCCCATAAACAAGCCGGCCGCCAAAGGCATAATAAAGGTCTTTGTAATCTCCTGCTTGTATCCCAGACTCTTTCTCACCGCCACCTGATTAAGAATGCACATAAGCCCGGAATAAACCGTATTGGCAATGGCAACACCATAGAAATCCACATTGGTAAAAACAAGAAGAACCACCATTACCACCGTCTGCACCACAAGCGCAATGGCAGAATTGATCATGGGCGTATAAACCTTGCCGATGCCCTGTAAAATTGAACTGTTAAGTGTGGAGAGGGAAAACAAAACAACCGAAACAGCCAGAGATACAAGAGCCAAAGCTGCCATATTAAGGTCCTCCTCCCCCTGAGGGAAAAGCATGTACACAATGGGTTTTGCAAGTATCCCCAGACCGATACAGCTGGGAATGGCAATGAGCATTGTGGTTTTGGTAGCAAGGGACACCTTGTCTTTGGCACTATCCCTGTGACCGGCAGCCATAAGCTGAGCCACGGAAGGAATCATGGCAGATGCCATGGCATTGGCAAAAGCAATTGGAATATTGGAGATGGTCTGGGCCTGTCCCGAAAAGATACCCCAATTTGCCTTTATGGTAACCTTGTCCAGTCCACGTATGGCGGGATAGATGTCGGTATATATTTTTGTATTGAGGAAATTTGTAAAATTATAGATCGCCGTACTCAAAATAAAGGGCATAACGATCATGGTAATCTCTTTTACAATAGCGCCGTAATCCAGCACATTGGCATGCCTGTCTTTGTAAACTCTTGTAAGGATAACGCCCCTGTTAAGAAGATAAATAAAGAACATAAAAATAAGTGCCGAAACAACTCCGGCTCCCGTTCCCAAAGCGCTTCCCATCGCCCCCGCCACAGCTCTGTCCACATTGGTGGCAATATCATCGGGCTTAGCAAGGGTATGACAGGTTATATTAATGAAAATACATGCCGCGCCTATACTTACGGCAGCATTTACAATCTGCTCAATTATCTGGGACGCTCCCGTGGGCACCATTGTCTTATGTGCCTGAAAATAGCCTCTTAACACTCCCAGCAATCCGTAAACAAAAACAGTGGGAGCAAGAACTCTAAGCACCTTAATATCTTCGCCGGAACAAAAAAGCCCTGCTCCAAAAAACAAAAGCAGACTTGCCGCCCCACCCACTGCAATAACGTAATAAAGACTGACTTTAAAAATCCTGTGGGCGTTTTTGTATTCCTTTAATGCAAGTCTCTGAGCTATAACCTTTGATATGGCAGAGGGAATACTGTAAGAAGAAATAAGAAGGATAATGGTGTAATACGCGTATGCCGTCTGGTAATACCCCATACCCAGTTTTCCGATTATACTGTTCAAAGGGCTTCTGTACAAAAGCCCTATCACTCTCGTTATAATGCTCGCAGCCGCCAAAATACCGGCCTGAAGCAAAAAAGAATTATCATCTTTTTTTGATTTATTCATGTGGTCTTCCTCGTTTTTTAATACCATACAATTATAGGTATGACCACTGATTAAGTCAAGAAATTAAACAGAAGCACAAGAGCTGCTTTAAATTATATAAAGCAGCTCGCTGTACACTCTCACTTATTCACCGATTCAACTTGTCCTAAAAATACCTTACCGTCTTTTGTAATTAATCGCGCCTCATTCTCAGATACCCATTCTAGCTCTCCCAGATAGTTACTATAAACCCATTCATCAGGTGTTTCTTCAACTAATAAAACATCTTCATTTATATTTCCATTAATAAACGTCATGTAAATGCTTACTTTATCCACATCATGTAAAATTTTAATCTGAACAGATTTATTTTTATATCTTACGGGTTTTTTCCACAACCATTCATTTATATAGTCTTTATATATTATCTCTTCACAGGTTTT
>JAILPU010000068.1 GCA_024699395.1 Lachnospiraceae bacterium
AAGATGATGAGGGTAACGTGATAACAACAAAGGAGGAAACTGCCGAAAAATTCTTGGCCGAAACACTTCTTTATCCCAAAAAGAAATCGAGTTTTAGGTCGGGAATGGGAAGCGGCTCCGATGAAAGCGTTACCATATACGGAATCATTGAAAACAGCGATTATATCACCCTGGGAAAAGACGCCGAAGATGGAAAAGTATATATTTCAAGTGCTTTTTCAAAGAAATTCCATATAAATGAAGGTGAAAACATCACACTTCATGCGGAATATGAAAACAGGACTTACGATTTTGACGTGGCCGGTGTTATCGATTATGACGGCGGAATCGCAATTTTTATGAAGAAGGATGCATTCCTTAAAAAGTTTGATAAAGATAAGGATGAGTTTTCCGGGTTCTTTTCCCGTAATGAGATAAGGGATATAGATGAACAGTATATAGCTACGAAGATTACTTCGGAGGAAATAACGAAGGTGACGGTGCAGCTTAGGCATTCCTTCGGAGCCATAATAGATGTATTTAAATACGCGCTTATAGTTATGGCGGCGGCTCTCATATATCTTCTTGCCAAGATTATAATAGAAAGAAACGAAAATGCCATTTCCATGTCTAAGATACTGGGCTTTAAAAATTCGGAAATCGGTTCCCTTTACATAATACCCACGGCATTTGTGGTGTTACTCTGCGCGGTAATCGGTTTTATCGGAGGAATGTATCTGATGATATGGATATTCGGAATATTTGTGCAGCAGCTGGACGGATACTTTGCTTTTTATATGACACCCTTATCAATGGTGTTATCCGTGGTATACCTTTTGGTGGGCTATGCATTTGTATCGGTTATCGACTATCACAGAATTAAGAGGATACCTTTGGGCGTGGCCCTTAAAAATGTGGAATAAAAGTAATTTTTCTGTTTTTAACCCTCATTATTCTGATATAATGGGTATGGTGTACTCATATTAAGAAAGATGAGGGAATAGTATGTTGGAAAAGTTAACGAAAACAAGAGAAAGAAAAGCGGTGTTATTTGTTACATTGATTGCAACCCTTTTACTTGTAATCGGTGTTATAAAGGCACTGGGTGTACCTAAGGTAGAATATTCCTATACTCAGGATGAGTTGGACTATTATGAGAATGAAAATAAGTATTCCACACCCGGCGGTATCGATTACCCAAGAGGGATATATAATGTCCGGATAGATTACAGAACGAGTGAGGATCTTAATACCGACGTCAGCGTAAGATCACAGATTCATAATCCCATCTATACGGATAATCCCAAACTGGACGCAAGATTAAATACTTTGTCATACGATATATATGTTAACGGCAAAGGTGAAAATCTGGTTCTTACTATAAGCGGTGGAGCCCCTGAATATACTTTTATAGACAATATCAACATTAAGACGGCATGGAATTCCCGTTTGAATATGGTGGTAAGATATTTGGGATATTATCTTTTGTATATTCTCGCGATGCTTCTTTTCGTATTCCGTGAAAAGTTTAAGGATCGTTCTCTTGATTTGGTAGTTATTGCAAGTGTAACCCTTTTTGCTTCCTTTGGATTGTTTGCAAGGTATCTCCTTCCCGGACACGATCTTGAATTCCATCTTCTTAGAATCGAAGGATTAAAAGATGCCCTCCTTTTGGGAGATTTCCCCACCAAAATACAGACCAACTGGTGCTCCGGATGGGGTTATGCAGTATCGGTGGCTTACGGTGACACTACATTACTGATTCCCGCATTCCTACGTTTGTGCGGATTTACGGTGCAGTTCTCATATAAGTTCTTTGTGTTTACCGTTAACCTTTTGACTGCTTTAAGCGCATATTTTTGCTTTGGGAAAATGGCCAAAGACAGGCGCGCCACACTCATAATGACATTCCTTTATACTCTGGCGCCCTACAGACTTGTGTGCATATATATCAGGGCAGCGGTGGGAGAATTCACTGCATTGGTATTCCTTCCCATGATAGCTTTGGGATTTTACAGAGCATATATGGAGGATCCGGAATCCGAGGACTACGGCAAAAAGCTTTTAGTTCCCGTATTGGGCTTTACGCTCCTTATGCAGACCCATCTTCTTTCCTGCGTAATGATGTCGATATTCATATTTATTCTGTGTGTTATTCTGTGGAAGAAGACCTTTAACAAAAAGACTTTTGTCTATCTTTCAAAGATTGCATTACTGTCCCTTGTTTCAAGCCTGTGGTTTTTGATTCCTTTGATAAGGTTTTTAAATGAGCCCCTTATGGTTGTGCTTAAGGATAATTACCGAAACGATTATCAGTATTACGGACTGAGCATTCCCGAGATATTTGCACAGAAAGCATCAGGCTGCTGGTCATTCAACTTTGCTTTCCTCACCAGCCTTAAGGACAGACTTTCAATGCCTTTGGGTAATGCCTTTGTTGTCATAATGATGGCATATATCTGCCTTTCATGGAAAGGTACCATCAAGAAAAACAGAGTGCCTGTATTTATCCTGATGGGGCTTGGAACATTATCGACCTTTATGGCATCGAACCTTTTCCCCTACAGTTTCCTGTATGTTCATGCAAGGAAGCTTTGCGATTACCTTATAAAGGTTCAGTTTCCCTACCGATATATCTCCATGTCCATATTCTTCTTTACCATGATGGTGGGATTTGCATTCCCCCAGATTGTGAAAAAGGCTTCGAAAGCACTGGTGGTATTTATTGCCGTGATAACGGTACTTGTAGGTGTGGATCAGGCCGCTGAGATAATCTATGCCAACATTTACAGCGGATATTATGAGGTAAAGTACGACGGAGCAGGTCTTGACAATAACCAGCTTATCGGTGCGGAGTATGTTTATGAGGGAACAGATACCTCTATTCCCTTGTCTTCGCATGAGGTATACGGAGAAAGTGTTGAGATTGTGGAATGTTCCAACATAAAGAACCGTTATGATATAAAAGTATCTGCCTTCGGTGAAAACCCATCCCTTCAGATTCCTCTCTATTATTATCCCGGATATGTTGCAACCACAAGTGACGGAAGCTCTCTCAAAGTGGAAAGAGGGGATAATAACAGGATAAAGATTGAAATCCCCGATGGATTCAACGGCGATATCAAAGTAAGATACAAAGAGTTTGCTCTCTGGAGATTCTGCGAGATAGTATCTTTAGCTCTTCTTATCGGGCTTGTGATATTTGAATTTAAGCCTGTCCGCATTAAAAAACTTGAAGAGGATAAGGTAGATAAAGAAGACAAAGAAATTAAGGAAAATAAAGAAGATAAAGAGAATCCTGCAAACGCAGTAAGCGAAAAAGAATAATAAAATAATACACAAGGCGCTCCGGTTGAAAACGGGGCGCCTTGATTGTTCTATAGAGGATTAATAACTAAGCCAAGCTTTTCAATAACAAAGTTATCTCTTGACAGGGTGAATGATAGAGAATAGAATACAACTTATCTTGTTGCTGTCTTTTGACAGTAAATTCAAAAGATAGCAAAAAATAATTTGACAGGATGATTTTGATGAGATACGCTTTAGCAGACAGACAGACAGACAGACGGTAAGGTATGTTTTTTAATTAATGAGGATTTATTGGGACTGGCGCGCCGGTAATAGTGCGACAGCCCCTTTTTTGCTTTAAAGCCGGTTTA
>JAILPU010000102.1 GCA_024699395.1 Lachnospiraceae bacterium
GGAGGACATATTCTATGGCTAAAGGACATAGATCACAAATCAAGAGACAGAGAAATGCCCAGAAGGACACAAGACCTTCAGCAAAGCTTTCATTTGCAAGAGTTCCCGTACAGAAGGCATGCTTTGTTTTGGATGCCATCAGAGGCAAAGATGTAACAACAGCATTGGGAATCCTTGAGTACAATCCCAGATATGCTTCAACTCTTATCAAGAAGCTGCTTCAGTCAGCTATCGCAAATGCAGAAAACAACAACGGCATGAATCCTGAGAATCTTTACGTTGCTGAATGCTATGCAAACGTTGGACCCACAATGAAGAGAATTCATCCCAGGGCACAGGGCAGAGCATACAGAATACTTAAGAGAACAAGTCACATCACCGTTGTACTTGATGAGAAAAACTAAGAAAGGAGCAAATAACAAATGGGACAGAAAGTTAATCCTCATGGATTGAGAGTCGGTGTTATCAAGGATTGGGAATCCAAATGGTATGCAGATAAGGATTTCTCAGCTTTCCTTGTTGAGGACTACAATATCAGAAAGTTTTTAAAGAAGAAGCTTTACAGTGCAGGTATCTCCAAGATTGAAATCGAGAGGGCATCTGACAGAGTAAAGGTTACAGTATACACAGCAAAGCCCGGTATGGTAATCGGTAAGGGCGGTGCTGAGCTCGAAGTTACCAAGAAGGAACTTGCAAAGATCACAGGCAGAAAAGTTGATGTTCAGATTAAGGATATCAAGAGACCTGACAGAGATGCACAGCTTGTTGCAGAGAGCATTGCACAGCAGCTTGAGAACCGTGTATCCTACAGACGTGCCATGAAGAGCTGCATGAGCAGAACAATGAAGGCAGGCGCTAAGGGTATCAAGGCATGTTGCGGCGGACGTTTGGGCGGAGCTGATATCGCTCGTAGCGAGTTCTACAGCGAGGGTACAATTCCTCTTCAGACACTTCGTGCAGATATTGATTATGGTTTTGCAGAAGCTAAGACAACTTACGGTATCGTAGGTGTTAAGGTTTGGATTTATAAGGGCGAAATACTTCCCACTAAAGGCAATCAGACGGAAGGGAGTGATAAATAATGTTAATGCCTAAAAGAGTTAAACGTCGTAAACAGTTCCGTGGTACCATGACCGGAAAGGCTACGAGAGGCAATACAATAGTATACGGTGAATATGGTCTTGTATCAACAGAGCCCTGCTGGATCAGATCAAATCAGATCGAGGCAGCCCGTATCGCACTTACACGTTACACAAAGCGTAACGGTCAGGTATGGATCAAGATCTTCCCTGATAAGCCTGTAACAGCAAAGCCTGCTGAGACCAGAATGGGTTCAGGTAAAGGTGCATTGGAGTATTGGGTAGCTGTAGTTAAGCCCGGACGCGTATTGTTCGAGATTGCCGGTGTTCCCGAGGAACAGGCAAGAGAGGCACTGCGTCTTGCTATGCATAAGCTTCCCTGCAAGTGTAAGATTGTTTCCAAACAAGACTTGGAAGGCGGTGTAGCAAATGAAAACTAGTAGATATGTAGAAGAGTTAAAGACAAAATCCGAAGCAGAACTTGCCAACGAGCTCGTTGCTGCCAAGAAGGAACTTTTTAATTTGAGATTCCAGAACGCAACCGATCCCGTGAACAATAAGAATTCTGCACGTATCAGAGACGTGAGAAAGAATATTGCACGTATCCAGACAATCATTACTGAGAAAGCTAACGCTTAATCGGCTTGCAGAAAGGAGATAGGCAGTGGAAAGAAATTTAAGAAAGACTCGTGTAGGTAAGGTTACGAGTAATAAAATGGATAAGACTATTGTTGTAGCTATCGAAGAGCATGTTAAGCACCCTCTTTACAAGAAAGTCGTAAAGAACACATACAAGCTTAAGGCTCACGACGAAGAGAATGTATGCAACATTGGTGATACCGTAAAGGTAATGGAGACCAGACCTTTGTCCAAGGACAAGAGATGGAGACTCGTAGAAATCGTAGAAAAGGCTAAATAAGCCCTGCAAAGGAGGAAAATCATGGTTCAGCAGGAGACTAGACTTAAAGTTGCCGACAATACCGGCGCCAAGGAACTGCTTTGCATTCGTGTTATGGGCGGCTCTACCAGAAGATATGCGCAGATCGGCGACGTTATTGTTGCTTCGGTTAAAGATGCAACACCAGGCGGCGTTGTAAAGAAAGGCGACGTAGTTAAGGCGGTTGTTGTTCGTACAGTTAAAGGTGCACGCCGTAAAGACGGTTCTTATATCAAATTTGACGAGAATGCAGCCGTAATCATAAAAGAAGATAAGACCCCCAAAGGAACTCGTATCTTTGGACCGGTAGCAAGAGAACTTCGTGAGAAGCAGTTTATGAAGATCATTTCCCTTGCTCCCGAGGTATTATAAGGAGGTTTAGCATGTCATCATTGAAGATTAAGAAGGGTGATACCGTTAAGGTTATTGCCGGTAAAGATGTTAATACCGAAGGAAAGGTTATGTCTGTTGACGTAAAGAATCACAAGATTCTTGTTGAAGGCGTTAATAAGATCACAAAGCACGTAAAGAAACAGGCTAACGGCCTTGAAGGTTCTATCGTTGAGAAAGAAGCTCCTATTGATATTTCTAACGTTATGCTGGTTGTAAAAGGAAAGGCTACCAGAGTCGGATTCAAAGTTGAGAACGGCAAGAAGGTACGTTTTGCCAAGGCAACAGGCGAAGTTATTGATTAATCGGTAGGAAGGAGGAAATTAAGTTGAGCAGACTGAAAGATTTGTATAAAGACGAAATCGTAAGTGCAATGACCAAGAAGTTTGGCTACAAGAACATCATGGAAGTACCCAAGCTTGACAAGATCGTTGTAAACATGGGCGTCGGCGAAGCTAAGGAAAATGCAAAGATCCTTGAGAATGCCGTATCCGATATGGAGGCTATCACAGGTCAGAAGGCAGTTCTTACAAAAGCTAAAGGTTCCATCGCAAACTTCAAGATCAGAGAAGGAATGGCTATCGGATGTAAGACAACCCTTCGCGGTGAGAAGATGTATGAGTTCCTTGATCGTCTTGTAAACCTTGCATTGCCTCGTGTACGTGACTTCAGAGGCGTTAATCCCAATGCTTTCGACGGCAGAGGAAACTATGCACTTGGTATCAAAGAGCAGTTCATTTTCCCTGAGATCGAGTTCGACAAGATCGACAAGACCAGAGGTATGGATATAATTTTCGTAACAACTGCAAAGACAGACGAAGAAGCGCGCGAGCTGTTGACATTGTTCAACATGCCTTTCGCTAAATAATTGGAGGTAAATTCTGATGGCTAAGACATCATTAAAGTTAAAACAGCAGAGCAAGCCCAAATTTTCATCACAGGGTTATACCCGTTGTAACATTTGCGGCCGCCCTCACTCAGTTCTTAAGAAGTACGGCATTTGCAGAGTTTGCTTCCGTGAGCTGGCTTACAAGGGAGAGATTCCCGGCGTAAGAAAAGCTTCATGGTAAGATTTTTGTAAATGTTGTTAAAGTAATAAAGCATGATTCAAGTCAAAAATATAAGGAGGATACTAAATCATGACTATGAGCGATCCTATTGCAGATATGCTTACAAGAATTCGTAATGCAAACACTGCAAAACATGATACAGTTGATGTACCTGCTTCAAAGATGAAGATTGCTATCGCTAACATTCTTTTTGAAGAAGGATATATCAAGAAATTTGATATCGTTGATGAAGGCGCATTTCAGACAGTTCGCATCGCACTTAAGTACGGTGCTGACAAGAACGAAAAGATTATCTCCGGTATTAAGAGAATTTCCAAACCCGGTCTTAGAGTATATGCCGGCAAGGACGAACTTCCCAGAGTATTGGGCGGTCTCGGAATCGCTATTCTTTCAACCAATCAGGGAATCATCACCGACAAGAAGGCAAGAGAGCTTAAGGTTGGTGGAGAAGTTCTTGCATTCGTTTGGTAATTTGAGCATTTAACAATAGTTTAAAAATACAGGAGGTACGGGCATGTCAAGAATAGGTAGAATGCCAATCGCAATACCTGCAGGCGTTAATGTAGATATTGCAGAAAATAATAAGATTACCGTTAAAGGCCCCAAGGGAACACTTGAAAGAGTTCTTCCCTCTGAGATGGAAATCGCAGTTGAGGGCGCTGAGATAACCGTTAAGAGACCCAACGATCTTAAGAAAATGAAGTCTCTTCACGGACTTACAAGAACACTTATCAACAACATGGTTGTAGGTGTTACTAACGGATATGAGAAGACACTTGAGGTAAACGGTGTTGGTTACAGAGCTGCTAAGCAGGGTAAGAAGCTTACACTTAACCTTGGATACTCACATCCCGTTGAGATGACTGATCCCGATGGTATTGAGACCGTTGTAGACGGAAACAACATTACCGTTAAGGGTATTGACAAAGAAAAAGTTGGCCAATGCGCAGCTGAGATCAGAGACAAGAGAAGACCTGAGCCTTACAAGGGTAAAGGTATTAAGTATGCTGATGAGACTATCAGACGTAAAGTTGGTAAAACAGGTAAGAAATAACAGATAAGGAGAGTTGAAAATGGTTAGAAAAGAATCTAGACAAGAAGTGCGTGCTAAGAAGCACATGAGAATTCGCAACCGTTTCAGTGGCACAACCGAGAGACCTCGTCTTTGTGTTTTCAGAAGCAATAATCATATGTACGCTCAAATTATCGACGATACTGTAGGAAATACAATTTGCTCAGCATCTACTACAGAAGCTGCAGTAAAGAGTGAAATCGATAAGACCAATAACGTTGAAGCAGCAGCATATTTGGGTTCCGTTATTGCAAAGCGTGCAATTGAAAAAGGTATCAAAGAGGTTGTCTTTGACAGAGGCGGCTTTATATATCAGGGTAAGGTTGCAGCATTAGCCGAGGCGGCAAGAGAAGCCGGCCTGGAATTCTAAGAAAGGAAGAAGTTTACACCATGAAACATACAATCATAGATGCAAGCCAGATGGAATTGAATGACAAGGTTGTTACCATCAAGCGTGTAACCAAGACCGTAAAGGGTGGACGTAGCATGCGTTTCACAGCTTTAGTGGTTGTGGGCGACGGCAATGGTCATGTTGGCGCAGGTCTCGGTAAAGCTGTAGAAATTCCTGAAGCTATCCGTAAAGGAAAAGAAGATGCTGTTAAGCATATCGTTGAGATCCCTCTTGATGAGAATAACTCAATCACACATGATTATATCGGAAAGTATGGCTCAGCCAATGTTCTTTTAAAGAGAGCTCCCGAAGGTACCGGTATCATCGCGGGTGGTCCTGCCCGTGTTGTCTGCGAGCTTGCAGGTATCAAGAATATCCGTACCAAGTCTTTAGGCTCCAATAACAAGCAGAACGTTGTCCTTGCAACTATCGCCGGACTTTGCAATCTTAAGAGTCCCGAGGAAGTTGCTAAGAATCGTGGTAAATCTGTAGACGAGATTTTACAGTAAACACGGAAACAATTTTCATGAGTCATGAAAGGAGACGAAGACATGGCAGATAAGAAGTTAAAGATTACTTTGGTCAAGTCCACCATCGGTTCTGTGCCCAAGAACAAAGCAATCGTTGAATCTATGGGACTTCGCAAGATTGGCAAGTCCGTTGTACTTCCTGACAATGATGCTACCAAAGGACAGATTCGTCAGGTTAGTCATTTAATTAAAGTGGAAGAAGTATAAAATAGAAGGAGGTGCTAAAAATGGAATTATCCAATTTAAGACCCGCTGAAGGTTCCAAGCATAGTGATAATTTTAGAAGAGGCCGCGGACACGGTTCAGGAAACGGTAAGACCGCAGGTAAGGGACATAAGGGACAGAAGGCTCGTTCCGGAGCTCCCAGAATCGGCTTCGAGGGTGGTCAGATGCCCTTGTATAGACGTATTCCCAAGAGAGGCTTCACTAACAGAAATACAAAATATATCATTGCAATTAATCTTGATGTTTTAGAGCGTTTTGACAACGGTGCTACTGTTGATGCTCAGGCATTAAAGGAAGCAGGAATTGTAAAGAACGCAAGAGACGGTATTAAGATCCTTGGAAACGGAGAACTCACCAAAAAGCTCAATGTTAAGGTTCAGGCATACAGCGCTTCTGCAAAGGAGAAGATTGAGGCTCTTGGTGGTACATGCGAATTAACCAATCTTCAGGATTCTGATGGGGCTATTGGTGGAACTGCCGAGGTGAAGTAATATGCTTACAACACTGAAAAATGCATTTAAGATAAAAGATATCCGCAAGAAATTATTTTTTACCTTTTTAATGATGATCGTGATCCGTATCGGATCACAGTTGCCTGTTCCCGGAATTGACCATAATCAGTTTGCATTATTCTTCAGTGAACAGACAAAAGATTCCCTCAGCTTTTTCGATGCCATCACCGGTGGTTCATTCCTTAACATGTCAGTTTTGGCTTTGAACATTAACCCTTACATTACGGCATCCATTATCATCCAGCTTCTTACCATCGCAATCCCCAAGCTTGAGGAGATGCAGCGTGACGGTGAGGACGGAAGAAAGAAGCTTATCGCATATACAAGATATGCAACTGTTATCCTTGCTGTTATTCAGGCAGGTGCAATGGCTTACGGATTCGGAAATCAGGGAATCATTGAAGGAAACAGCTTCCTTAACAAGATTCTTGTTGTTGTAGCTCTTACAGCAGGTAGTGCATTCCTTATGTGGATCGGTGAGAGAATCACCGAGAACGGTGTAGGAAACGGTATCAGTATCGTCCTTACCATAAACATTATTTCCAGAATCCCTTCGGATCTGGGAAGTCTCTTTGAACAGTTTGTGTTCAACAATCAGAATGCTCCTGCTAAAGCAGTTCTTGCAGCAGCAATCATTATTGCAATAATTGTTTTGATGGTTGTTCTTGTAATCATCTTAAATGATGGTACTCGTAAGATACCTGTACAGTATGCCAACAAGTTGGCAGGAAGATCCATGGTTGGAGGAAATTCAACACATATTCCTCTTAAGATTAACACCGCAGGTGTTATCCCCATCATCTTCGCACAGTCAATCCTTCAGCTCCCCATTATTATTTGCTCCTTCTTTAGTGTTAATACAGGAGACTTCTGGGGAAATATACTTAAAGGTATGAACTCAGACAACTGGTGTAAGTTCAATAAGACTGAAATCGTATATTCCATAGGTTTGATTGTTTACATTTTACTTATTGTATTCTTTGCTTACTTCTACACATCCATAACCTTCAATCCTATGATGGTTTCGGATAACATGAAGAAGTCAGGGGGATTTATTCCCGGAATAAGACCCGGTAAACCCACTACCGATTACCTTACAAAGGTACTTCGTTATATCATCTTTATCGGTGCCGTAGGTCTTGTAATCGTATCATTCCTTCCCATCTTCTTCAACGGAGTGTTTGGTGCGAAGATATCATTCGGCGGAACCAGCCTTATCATTATCGTCAGCGTTATCTTAGAGACGCTGCAGCAGGTTGAGTCAATGATGCTTGTAAGAAACTATAAGGGTTTCTTGGATAACTGATTTATATCCCCGATCGGCAGGTGAAATGCCGATTGGGGGTTTTTCGGTTTTTAAAAATAGACCGGTCTCATGACCATTGAAAGGATTAGAATA
>JAILPU010000107.1 GCA_024699395.1 Lachnospiraceae bacterium
TACGGTCTGAGCCGTATCGGATAAACCTTCTATAAACTTGTCAAACAATGCCATTTTAACACCTCCTGGATTCGTTAACTGATTACAAGGTCAATTTTACAACAACGCAATCCGAAAATCTACATTTTTAGAAAAAGCTAAGGATTTTAATCTATTTTTTATAATTAACGGATATATTCCTGTATAAGGCATACATTTGGCCCTGATTATTAAGGCTTTTGACCATATTGGTCCTTCTTGCAACGAAATCATTAAGCTTTGTCATATACTCGTCGCTCTTTATGGTTTTATTGCACACCATGGTAAGACCTTTCTCCCAGGATGCGGTAAGAGCCGGATCAAGCAAAGGCTTTATGGAATTATTGACAACGTCAAATATCATCTCACCCATAAGGGTGGGGGTAAGAACCTGAGTCTTTGCATTCAAAGAAAGATACTCTATCTTTACCAGCTTTTTAAGGATTTCCGCTCTTGTGGCGCTGGTACCGATACCGCTTCCCTTAATATTGCTTCTCAGTTCCTCGTCTTCTATAAACTGCCCCGCATTTTCCATGGTAAGGATTATGCTTCCGGAGGTGTACCTTTTGGGAGGATTGGTCTCTCCTTCCTTCACGTCATAGGACGAAGCATCAAAGGTATCTCCTTTTTTAAGGGATTTAATCCTGTCAATCATGCCCTTATCGTTGATTTCCTGGGTATCCTCGGAATTCTTCTCTTCTTTTTCCTTTTTAAAATTCATTTTGGAGACTTTAAGGAAGCCCTCCTCCGTAAGAGTTTTAAAATTGGAATAAAGGCATTCTGTTTTTACCGAAGCAGTCAAGGAAACCTTTGTATATTTGGCCGCGGGATAAAAAACAGAAAGAAATCTTCTTACAATAAGTTCATATACCTTTTGGGACAACTCGTTTAATCCCCCAAGGGCATTAAATCCCTGTCCTGTGGGGATAATGGCAAAATGGTCCGTTATCTGCTTGTCGTTTACATATCTGGTCTTTTCTATACCCACATAGGCTTTGTTATCCATAACCTCTTTGGCAAACTGTGCACAGGGATGGTAATTAAAAAGTCCTCTTATATTTTTGTATATTTCCTTTGCCACCGCAGTGGAAAGCACTCTTGCGTCGGTTCTGGGATATGTAACAAGCTTTTTCTCATACAATTCCTGAATTATGGATAAAGTCTTGTCGGGACTTATTTTAAACATCTTGGAGCAGTCATTCTGTATCTCGGCAAGATTGTATAAAAGAGGAGGATTTTTTGTCTCTTTCTTTGTTTCAACAGCCTTTAATACAATATCCGGATTCCCCTCTTTAAGATATTCTATTAATTTCAGGGCATCCTCTTTATCTTTAAAACCGTTTTCCTTGTAAAGCTTGGGACTTTGAAAATATTTGGATTCCTCACAGGTCTTCCACTCAAAGTTAAGCTTAAGATCCCCCTTGTTAATGTCGGCAACAACTCTGTAAAAAGGTGTTTTTACAAAGTTTCTTATTTCTCTTTCCCTGTTTACAACTATCCCCAAAACGCAGGTCATAACACGCCCCACAGAAATAACCGCTTTGTCCTTCTTGAGAAAATCCTTTATGGAATTACTGTATTTCAACGTAAGCGCTCTGGAAAAATTAATTCCCATAAGATAATCTTCTTTGGCTCTTAAATAAGCGGCATCGGAGAGGCTGTCGTATTCCGAAAGATCCTTGGCCTCTTTTATTCCCCTGATTATTTCTTCCTCTGTCTGGGAATCGATCCAGACTCGGAGTCTTTTCTTACCCTTGACTCCGGACATTTGTTCTACAAGCCTGTATATGTACTCCCCCTCTCTTCCCGAGTCGGTACATACATAGATTGTTTCCACATCTTCCCTGTTTAGGAGTCCAGCCACAATGTTGTACTGTTTTCTGGCACTGTCAATAATCTCATACTTATAATCTGTAGGCAAAAAAGGCAGAGTATCAAAGCTCCACCTTTTGTACATCTCATTGTAGGCATCGGGATAACTCATGGTAACAAGATGACCCACGCACCAGGTAACCACACAGTTTTCGCTCTCAAGATAACCGTCAAAAGATTTGGTATTTATTTTTAATGCCTTAGCAAATTCCTTTGCAACGCTGGGTTTTTCCGCTATAAATAGATTCTTACCCACCAATTCACCTCATTGATTGATCGATACTCTTAAATTTTATGATGGCATCCCCCTCCAAAAGGGCTATGTCATCATCAAAACCTTCCTCGGAAAACAAAATATACTCCTTGGGCTTGATGTAAGCCTTTTGGGCACTGAACACAAGCCATTCAAAATCTTCTTTGGTAAAGGTTCTTTGATAGGAACAGGCTCCCACGCAAACATCTCCCTGTGAATTGTATGCCACAATATCGATGCTTCCGTTTTTGCCTACCCACTCACCCACTTCATCGTAATCATTTGATAAAGACTCCGCACAAATGTCTCTGTACCTGGATTCCACCACCGATGAAAGTGATTCTTCAATATGCTTTTTATAAAAATCCTCGCCGGACATTGAATACAGGTCGCTTAAATTGTTGTAGATAAATCTGTAATAAAAACTAAGAGAGGGAACCTGTATCCTGTAAAGTCCCTTCTGGACATCGCTTGTATTTGCGGTCTCGTGGGAATAAACCTTATTTACAATCCCAAGTTCCATAAGGTTTTTAAGGTACACACTGATCTTTGCTCTGGAGAAACCGGTGTAATGGAAAAGATCGTTAAGTCTCTCCATATTGCAGGCCATTGCCCCAAGAAGGGTATTATAGAGAGAAGGCTCTCT
>JAILPU010000110.1 GCA_024699395.1 Lachnospiraceae bacterium
GGTTGCGGGCTTTGTGGTCGTACAGACCTTCAAAAATACAGGAAAATCAACGTATGTACGGAGAGCTTTTTACCGGATTACCATGATTTCGGCGCAGTCACAGGTAATGAAAAATACGTGCTTGTGGACGTGGGAACCACCACAATTGCCATGGAGTTATGTGACGGGAAACTTAATACCCTAAAAACTTACAAGGCTCTAAACCCTCAGACAAAATACGGAGCCGACGTAATGAGCCGTATTCTGAAAGCAATGACCAAAGAAGGTGCCGAAGAATTAAGGATTCTTGTATGGGATGAGATATTAAAGGGACTTAAAAGCTTTGGCGAGTTGATTGGTGACAGCGAAGTTAAGATTCTTATGGCGGGAAATACGGCAATGACCTATATATTGTTTGGAGATGATGTCAAAGAATTGTCCGCCGCACCCTTTAAAGCAACGCACCTGGATATGAAGAAGGCTGTAATCCGAGACATTAACGGCAGGTTGTACGTGTATGGTAGCAACAGTGAGCGAATAGATGCTAAGGATACTTCATCATACAAATGTCATTATGGAAACACAGATTATTGCGTCGGAAAAACAGAAAATGGGGAGGATTCAACCGACAATTTCGCGAATCAGTGTACAGAGCATCAGAAAAATGATGAGAATTCAAAAGAAGCCACGAATTTTGAGAATACCAAGAGCGAGATAGAGTGTATCGCCATGAGTGGTGCTTCCGCGTTTGTAGGCGGCGATATAATGGCAGGAATTATTGGAACGGGGATGGGTTCCTTGGAGGAAATATCCCTTCTTGTGGATCTTGGTACAAACGGAGAGATGGTATTGGGAAATCGCCACAGGCTTATAGCCTGCGCCACTGCCGCGGGCCCGGCCTTTGAGGGATATTGCTCCAATAAGCTCTTTGGTTCCGAAATTATAGGTCTTGTGTGCAGGATGCTGGAAAAAGGCGTGCTTGACGATACGGGGCTTATATGTGACGAGTATTTTGACACGGGAGTGACCATTGGTGGGACATGCATGGATAACGGCATGATCAGAGCACTCCAACTGGCGAAAGCCGCCGTGGCAGCAGGTATAACCGAAATGTGCCGTAATTACGGGATTGGTTTTGATGATATTAAAAAGGTATATATAGCAGGGGGCTTCGGCCTTTACCTTGATGTAAAAGACGCTGCAAGGATAGGACTTATACCCAAATGTCTTGAAAGTAAGAGTATAAGTGCGGGGAATACAGTTCTTCCGGGCTTAAAGAGACATATTGCGGACTCAAAAGAGTTGCCTAAAGTCGAAACATACAATCTGGCTGAGGCAGAGGATTTTAATGATTTATATTTGAGTAATCTTAATCTCACTCCCATGGAGTGAAGGTTATGCATTCAGACGGTTTCTGCGCATAACACTGATAAAACGTTAGATGTGTCAATTGTTCTTTTGTATAGTTTTTTAGCGTCATTGGTTGTCACGAATTGTTTTTATAAAGAGCATTGGGAAATTCCCGGGTAATTATATGGAGTATAAGTGAGAAAACCCGCGGTGGAAAACAAAAGTTGATTAAAAAAAGGTAAAAAGAAACTTCGCAATAGTTTGACCGTGGGGGCCCTTAATGCTATACTAAATTGGTATGGGTTTTAAAGAGATATTGGGTTCCAGGAGGAATAAGAATGAGTGAAACAAAGATAATGCTGGGAAATGAGGCCATTGCCCGTGGCGCTTACGAAGCAGGGGTCAAGGTATCTGCCGCATATCCCGGAACTCCCAGTACGGAGATCAGTGAAAACATCGTAAAATATCCGGAGATTTATGCAGAATGGTCTCCCAACGAGAAGGTGGCCTGCGAGGTTGCTATAGGTGCATCTCTCTCAGGTGTAAGAAGCCTTGTGTCCATGAAGCATGTGGGCGTGAACGTGGCCAGCGACCCTCTCTATACCGCTTCCTATATAGGCGTGAACGGCGGTATGGTTTTGGTGGCAGCAGACGATCCCGGACTTTATTCATCACAGAATGAGCAGGATACCAGATGCGTGGCAAGAGCTGCACAGGTGCCTGTAATAGAGCCTTCGGATTCACAGGAAGCCAAGGAATTCCTTAAGTTCGCTTATGAGCTTTCGGAAAAATATGACACTCCCGTGATTTTCAGAACAACAACAAGACTTGCACACTCTCAGGGACAGGTAGTTCTCTGTGACAGAGTGGAAGTAGAGGATAAGCCCTACGAGAGAAATATCAGAAAAAATGTAATGATGCCCGGTATGGCAAAGGCTCGTCATGTCCATGTTGAAGAGAGAATGAAGGCAATGGCTGAGGACGGCTGTACAATGCCCATTAACAAGGTAGAGTATAACGATACCAAGATGGGATTTATCTGCAGCGGTATTGCTTATCAGTACGTAAGGGAAGTTTTCCCCGAAGCCAGCATTTTGAAGCTTGGACTTGTACATCCCCTTCCCAGAAAGCTTATTGAGGAATTTGCTTCAAAGGTGGAGACACTTTACATATTTGAGGAGCTTGAGCCTGTATACGAGGAGCAGATTAAGTCCTGGGGCATTAAGTGTATCGGTAAAGAAATTTTCACCATTCAGGGTGAGTACAGCGCAAATATGCTGAGAAAAGCAGTTCTCGGACAGGAGATTGATATTAATGAGCCCGCGCAGGTTCCTGCACGTCCTCCCATTCTCTGTCCCGGATGCCCTCACAGAAGCACATTCTCCGTTCTCAGTAAGCTTCGTCTCCATGCAGCCGGCGATATAGGCTGTTATACATTGGGAGCACTTGCACCTCTTTCGGTTATTGATACAACAGTATGTATGGGTTCAAGTATCTCAACCCTTCACGGAATGGAGAAGGCAAAGGGTAAGGATTATATCAAGAACTGGGTTGCCGTT
>JAILPU010000277.1 GCA_024699395.1 Lachnospiraceae bacterium
CACAAAAGAGTATAAGGACGCATTAATTAATTCGGTTTTAAAGAAAAGGTATACCTTTGATTTTACGAAAGATAACTATGAAGAATTCGAAACATTTATTTTTTTGTACGTGTTTGAAAAAGATTGCGTGAAGATTACAGAGGATGAGTATCCGGAATGTATAAAGACTTTTATTGGTAGATTGCCTGATCGTGAAAAATACATAATATCGGGATAAAACTTAACTCAACAAGTTGCAATAACCTTATAATCAGCGATTTGATTATAAGGTTATTTTATGATTCAAGGTTTTAACCTTAAAAACCGCAACGTAATGTATCAAGAAAAATATTGACCACAAGATATAGAGTTGCTATACTTTTGTTGACGGGTTTTTTGCCTATTTAATTTGACGAGGAGAGAGAAATGGCATTTTTAAGCAGTTTTGTATCATACCTTATACTTTTTATCATTTTCGTGGTAGTAATAAGTGCGGGTGTTTTCATCGGAATCACCTTAAGGAAAAAGAAGAATAACGAAAAATTACCGGAAAAAAAGTAATCTATGGCTAAGTTTGAGGGACAGAAATTAAAACTTTTATATATCATAAAGATTTTGGAGGAAAACACTGATAAATACCATCCCATTTCCACCAAGGATCTTATAGACAAGCTCTCGGCATACGGGATTAAGGCAGAGAGGAAGAGCATCTATTCCGACATCTATAATCTTACGGAATTCGGCTACGATATCCATCAGGTTTCTTCCAGAAACGGAGGTGGATATTATCTTTCTACCAGAGAATTCGAGCTTCCGGAATTAAAGTTGTTGGTGGACGCTGTTTCTGCGTCCCGTTTTATCCCTTTAAAGAAGTCCAGAGACCTTATTAAGAAGCTTGAGAGTAAAGCGGGTAAGCATAATGCCCAAAGGCTTCAGCGTCAGGTTTACGTTTCCAACAGGGTTAAATCCGACAACGACAACATCTACGAGTCCATCGATGCCATTCATACCGCTATTCAGGATAATAAGAAAATTTCCTTTGATTATTACGACTGGAATCTTAAGAAGCAGTTTGAAAAAAGAGATGACAAGAGAAGGGTTGTTTCTCCAAGAGACCTGGTCTGGAAGGATGAGAATTATTATCTTGTGGCTCTTGATGACGCTAACGGCATTATCAAGCATTACCGCGTGGATAAGGTGGGTAAGGTTAAAATCCTTGATGAGAAAAGGGAAGGCATGGAGGTGTTTAAGGATTTTGATATCGCCAAATATGCCAATCACACCTTCGGTATGTTTTCCGGTGCCGAAGAGACTGTGACCCTACGTTTTTCCAATAAGCTTATCGGTGTGGTTATTGACCGCTTTGGTAAAGACGTGGATATACGCCCTGTGGGCAAGGAATATTTTAGAGTGAGAGCCAATGTCCAGCTTTCGGGACAGTTCTACGGATGGCTCGCAGGTCTGGGCAATGATTGTCTTGTGGTGGCGCCGGAAAGCGTCAAAGACAAATATAAATCATGGCTCGAGGTTATTTTGGAATCATATGAACGAAATGAATGAACACAGCAATACGGAGGGGGAGAAGATGACGGACAACAAGGAACAGATTGATTATCAGAGCTTATATCGTCCGAGCAAAGATGTTTATGTGATAAAAAAGGACGGCTCTAAGGAAGCTTTTAACGTTTCCAAGGTTATAAATGCCGTTGGTAAAAGTGCTTACAGAGCCCTTACCAAATTCAGTGAAGAAGAGAAGGGTCTTATCTGCAAATATGTTGTTGATAAAGTAGACGAACTTGAGGCTACGGAGATTCCCATTCCCATTATGCATAACATTGTGGAGAGCGCTCTTGAGATGGTTAAACCCATCGTGGCCAAGAGCTATAGGGATTACCGTAACTACAAGCAGGATTTCGTCCGCATGTTGGATGATGTTTACAAGAAAAGCCAGTCCATCATGTATGTGGGTGACAAGGAGAATGCCAATACCGATTCAGCCCTTGTTTCCACCAAGAGAAGTCTTATTTTCAATCAGCTTAACAAAGAGCTTTATCAGAAGTTCTTTATGACTACAGAAGAGATTCAGGCATGCCGTGACGGTTATATCTATGTTCATGATATGTCCGCAAGACGTGATACCATGAACTGCTGCCTCTTTGACGTTGAGACAGTTCTTTCCGGCGGTTTTGAGATGGGTAATATCTGGTACAACGAGCCTAAGAGCCTGGATGTTGCCTTCGATGTTATCGGTGACATTGTATTGAGTGCCGCAAGCCAGCAGTACGGCGGCTTTACCGTTCCTTCCGTGGATCTTATTCTTGAGCCCTACGCTCAGAAATCCTATGACAGAGCGGTTAAAAAATATATGGGTCTCGGTATTTCCGAGGAAAAAGCCAATGAGCAGGCTTACCTTGATGTTGAGAAGGAATTCGAACAGGGCTTCCAGGGCTGGGAATACAAGTTTAATACCGTTGCTTCTTCAAGAGGTGATTATCCCTTTATCACTGTTTCCGCAGGTACGGGAACAGGAAGATTCGCTAAACTTGGTACCATTACCATGCTTAACGTAAGAAGAAAAGGTCAGGGTAAAGCAGAATGCAAAAAGCCTGTTCTTTTCCCCAAGATTGTATTCCTCTATGATGAGAATCTTCACGGCCCCGGTAAGGAGCTGGAAGATGTTTTTGAGGCAGGTGTGTTGTGTTCTGCCAAGACCATGTACCCCGATTGGTTAAGTCTTACAGGTAAGGGTTATGTAGCTTCTATCTATAAGAGATACGGAAAGATTATTTCACCCATGGGATGTCGCGCATTCCTTTCTCCCTGGTATGAGAGGGGCGGAATGCATCCCGCTGATGACGATGATACCCCCGTATTTGTGGGTCGTTTCAATATAGGTGCTGTTTCCCTTCACCTTCCCATGATTCTTGCAAAAGCGAGAAAGGAAAGCAGGGATTTCTACGAGGTGCTGGATTATTATCTTAACCTTATAAGACAGCTCCATATCAGAACCTATGCTTATCTTGGAGAGATGAGAGCTTCCACCAATCCCCTTGCTTACTGTGAGGGCGGTTTCTACGGCGGTCATCTTAAGCTTTCCGACAAGATTAAGCCTTTGCTTAAATATGCTACCGCAAGTTTCGGTATCACTGCTTTAAATGAGCTTCAGGAACTGTACAATCACAAGTCTCTTGTGGAGGACGGTCAGTTTGCTGTTGAAGTATTGGAGCATATCAACAAGAAAATTGCGGAATTCAAGGAAGAGGACGGTAATCTCTATGCCATCTACGGAACTCCTGCGGAGAATCTCTGCGGTCTTCAGGTTAAGCAGTTCAGAGAGAAGTTTGGCATTATAGAAGGGG
>JAILPU010000285.1 GCA_024699395.1 Lachnospiraceae bacterium
AGAGCTTTACCAATGCGGTGTTAAGGGCTTTGGGGACAAAATATAATTTCGATCTTGATACACCCTTTGGCAAGTATCCCAAGGAGATTCAGGATATTCTCGTATACGGTACAAAGGGAGAGAAGGTTGATGTTAAATATAAAGGTCAGAGGGGAAGCGGTGTCTACCCCATAGCCTTTGAAGGAATAGTCAGTGACGTGGAGCGAAGGTACAAGGAGACCGGCTCCGACTATATGAAGGCGGAATATGAAAATTATATGCGCATAACCCCCTGTACCGAGTGTAAAGGTATGAGACTCAAAAAAGAGTCCCTCGGTGTAACGGTATGGCATAAGAATATTTATGAACTGACATCAATGTCAGTAAAGCAGATGAAAGCCTTTCTCAACGAAATGGAGCTTACAGAGGTTCAGAAGAAGATCGGTGAAAGACTTCTTAAAGAGATCCGGGCCAGGGTCAGCTTTTTGTCCGATGTGGGACTTGATTATCTCACTCTCTCCCGCGCCACGGCTACTTTGAGCGGAGGTGAAGCCCAGAGAATAAGGCTTGCCACCCAGATCGGTTCCGGTCTTGTGGGAGTGTGCTATATACTGGACGAACCCAGCATAGGTCTTCATCAGAGGGATAACGACAGGCTTTTAAACACTCTCTGCACACTGAGAGATTTGGGAAACACAGTTATTGTGGTGGAACATGACGAGGACACCATGAGAGCGGCGGATCATATTGTGGATATCGGACCTTACGCCGGTGAAAAAGGCGGAATGGTTGTGGCAGCAGGTACCGCCGAGGAATTGATGGAGTGCCCCGAATCCATAACAGGCCGTTTCCTTAAGGGAGATCTTAAGATACCCGTTCCCGAAAAGAGAAGAAAACCCACAGGATTCCTTGAGGTTAGGGGAGCCAGAGAGAACAATCTCAAAAACATAAATGTGCAGTTCCCTCTTGGGGTTATGACGTGCGTGACAGGTGTGTCAGGTTCCGGAAAGAGCTCTCTCGTGAATGAGATTCTTTACAAGGATCTTGCGGGAAAACTTAATCGGGCGAGAACCATTCCCGGAGATCATGATGATATAAAAGGTTTCGACAAGCTGGACAAGGTTATAGATATTGACCAGAGTCCCATAGGAAGAACTCCCAGATCCAATCCTGCCACTTACACGGGACTCTTCGATCAGATAAGGGATATTTTCGCCCAGACCTCCGATGCGAAGCAGAAGGGTTACAATAAAGGGCGCTTCAGTTTTAACATAAAGGGCGGACGGTGTGAAGCCTGCTCCGGTGACGGTATCATTAAGATTGAGATGCACTTTTTGCCGGATGTTTACATACCCTGTGAAGTGTGCCAAGGTAAAAGGTATAACAGGGAAACTCTTGAGGTTAGATACAAGGGGAAGAACATATACGAAGTTCTGGAGATGACAGTGGAGGAAGCTTTGGAGTTTTTCGGAAACCTTCCTGCCATAAAGAGAAAGATACAGACCCTTTACGATGTAGGACTGGGATACATTAAGTTAGGACAGCCTTCCACCACCTTGAGCGGAGGAGAAGCCCAGAGAATCAAGCTTGCCACGGAGCTTTCCAAGAAAAGTACGGGGCGCACCATCTATATTCTGGATGAGCCCACCACGGGATTACATTTCTACGATGTGGCGAAGCTGGTGGAAATAATGCAAAGGCTCACGGACAGCGGAAATACCGTGGTGATCATAGAGCACAATCTGGATGTGATTAAGTGTGCCGATTACATAATCGACATGGGTCCCGAAGGAGGAGACGGAGGGGGATGCGTGGTATGCACGGGAACTCCGGAAGAGGTGTCAAAGGTTAAGGAATCCTTTACGGGACAGTATCTTAAGAGAATTTTGAAAAAATAACGACAGGCTCTTAAGTTTTTCATAACTTTGTCCGATTTACAAGATATAGGATCGGTTTGCAAGGACGCAGTGTGACTTATGTTGCAGTGCGTCTTAAAATATTTTTAAAATTTGTATATTCCCTTTGAAAAAGGTTTGTTATCGGTTATAATATACTTTGTGTGATTATGTTTTCTTATTAAATGGAAACAAAAACCCGGTATAAAAACTGTTGATGAACAGATATGATAGACAGATTGCGAAAGGGGAATACAAATGCAGGGAACAGATATCGGAATAGATCTTGGAACAGCCAGCGTGCTCGTATATATCAGAGGAAAGGGCGTTGTGCTTAAAGAGCCTTCAGTTGTGGCTTTTGACAAGGATACCAATAAGATAAAAGCTATCGGCGAGGATGCCAAGCTTATGCTGGGAAGAACTCCCGGAAATATTGTGGCAGTAAGACCTTTGAGACAGGGTGTTATCTCGGATTACAAGGTAACCGAGAAGATGATGAGCTATTTTATCCAGAAGGCAATGGGACGCCGTACCTTCAGAAAACCCAGAATTGCGGTGTGCGTACCCAGCGGAGTTACCGAAGTTGAGAGAAAGGCCGTTGAGGATGCCACTTATCAGGCAGGAGCGAGAGACGTATCCATTATCGAGGAGCCTTTGGCAGCAGCTATCGGAGCAGGTATTGATATAGCAAAGCCCTGCGGAAATATGATAGTTGATATAGGTGGCGGAACATCCGATATCGCCGTTATATCACTGGGAGGAGCTGTAGTCAGCAAATCCATTAAGATAGCGGGAGATGATTTTAACGAAGCTATCGTAAAATATATGCGTATGAAGCACAACCTTCTCATCGGTGAACCCACCGCTGAGGATATGAAGATAAAGATAGGAACAGCCTACAACGGACCCGAACCCGATTATATGGATGTAAGGGGACGTAACCTTGTAACAGGTCTTCCCAAGACCGTGAATGTTTCATCCGTTGAAATGGAGGAAGCATTAAGAGCCACAGTGGGAATGATAGTGGATGAGATCCATGCGGTTCTTGAGATCACGCCTCCCGAGCTTGCGGCTGATATTGCCGACAGAGGCATCGTTCTCACAGGAGGCGGCGCATTGCTCAGAGGTCTGGAAGAGATTATTTACGAGAAGACCGGTATAACCACAATGACGGCAGAGGATCCTCTTACCGCAGTGGCTATCGGAACAGGTAAGTATGTAGAGTTCCTTGCAGGTTTCTAAACTATCATCTTTTTGAGAGTACTTAAAAAGGGAGGGACGTAATGCTTAAGGGATTGTATACCGCCTGGACGGGAATGGTTAACGAACAGAACCGTATGGACATACTGACCAACAATCTGGCCAATTCCACAACGGTAGGTTTTAAAAAAGAGGGTTCCACCAGTCAGGCATTCTCTGACGTTCTTGCACATAAGGTAAAGGATGTGTCGGAGGGACTTGGCACCACAAGGCGTATAGGCGTCAATAATCCCGGCGTTAAAATCGGTGAAAACTATACCGATTACTCCCAGGGTTCCTTTAGAATAACAGACAATACATACGATCTTGCTCTCGGAGGTGAAGGCTTCTTTGCCATAGAATTCACCAACAAAGCGGGAGAGACTTCCGTGAAATATACGAGAGCGGGTCAGTTTACACTTAACAAAGAAGGCTATCTTGTAACCACCGAGGGGGATTATGTCCTTGATGACAAAAATGCCCATATAAAGATAGATACCCTTCATGATGCGCGTATTGATAATGACGGAACGATTTATCAGAATGACCGCGCGGTGGCAAAGATTAAGCTTGTGGACTTTGAAAATTATGATTACCTCACCAAGTACGGAGAGAATTACTACACTCCCTTAGAGGGAGCAAAGCTTACGGATTCAAAAGCAACGGTTTACAGCGGATATCTTGAGATGTCCAATGTGCAGACTGTTTCCGAAATGGTACAGCTTATATCCATAACAAGGGCTTACGAGAGTAATCAGAAGATAATCCAGACCTATGACGATACACTTGATGTAGCAGTGAACCAGCTTGGTAAGCTTCAGGGATAATTTCCTTAAAATGAAACAGGTGACAGGTTAGTTTTTGTTAGAGGAGAGAGGCATATGGTAAGAAGTTTATGGACTGCGGCAACGGGTATGCTGGCACAGCAGACCAACGTTGACACTATCGCCAACAATCTGGCAAATGTAAATACCACGGGTTACAAGACACAGACCAATGAATTTAAAAATCTCTTATACCAGAATCTCCAGACTGTGACTACTTCGGCTAACGGAGACAATAAGCCTTCAAGTGCACAGGCGGGGCTTGGTGTGAGAAATTCTTCCATAACCACCATATTTAAGCAGGGAAGTCTTTTGGAATCCAATTCCGATACGGCTTTTGCTTTAGACGGAGCGGGCTTCTTTGCGGTTAAGGGAAGAGACGGAGTTACCCATTACACCAGAAACGGTGATTTTCAGTTTACCCTCGCTTCCGGAGGCAATATGCTTGCCACCAAAGAGGGACTCCCCGTTCTTGATTCCGCAGGAAAAGAGATAATACTTGATAAAACCTATATGACCAACCGTCTTACGGTAAGCGCTACCGGTGAGATATGTTATCCCGATGCTAGCAATAATCCCCAGCCCATCGGTATACAGATAGGAGTGTTCCAGTTTGATAACCCCAACGGTCTTGTTAAAGAAGGGGAAAGTCTTTACACCCAGTCTGCTGCAAGCGGAGAGCCCAGAAATGAGGCCACGGATCCCGCTGTGGAAAAGACAAAGGTTATACAGGGATATCTGGAAGGCTCCAATGTACAGGTAGTGGATGAAATGGTTAACATGATCGTAGCGCAGCGTGCCTACGAACTGAATTCCAAGGCTATAACCGCCTCTGACGAAATGATGCAGCAGGCCAATAATCTCAGGAGATAAAAATGGACGTAGCAGGTATTTCTTCGGTATATGACAGCCTCTATTCATCAGGGGCTTATGAAGCAAAACAGGTACAGTTCACAAACCTTCAGAATGCATCAAAGGATGAAAACTTTGATAAGGAGCTCATGGATGCTTCCAAGGAGTTTGAGGCTTATTTCCTTGAGCAGATGATGAAGGAGATGGTTAAGACCATACCCACCGAGAGCCTTATGGGTTCCTCATCCACGCTTATGGATTTTTACAAGGACGAAATGATAAAGGAAATGGCCAAGGTGTCAACCGATATCAACAGTCTCGGCCTTGCCCAGACCCTCTATGAGCAGATGAGAAGAAATTACGGTATTGAGCAGGTGATCAGTGCTACTGATATTGTGGAAAATGAACCCGACCGCGACACCAAAGGTGTGGAGGGAGCCTCCGTTGCCGGCACCTCGGTTCAGGGAGGAAACGTATCCGGACAGAGCGTGTAATTATGTGAATTGCAATGGAGGTTGTATATGCATCCTACATACCCAAACAGAGCGATGGAAAAAGAAGGGGATTATAGTTAATTAGTGATTGGTTGTTTTTAAATGGGATTGCATAGTAAGACTGTATAATTAGATTGTACAGGAAAGATAATGATGATATGTCGAGTAGGGGCATCCCTACTCGATTTGATTATGTGGAGATGTTTGAACTCCAAACATATATTGTGTATGCATATGACAGACGGACAAATGTGATGATATGATTCGTATGTGAATGTCGGCGGATGTCTGAAAAATGAATTAACATGAGTATGCCGGCGGATGCCCGAAAGAAGAATTAACATGGGTATGTCGGCGGGTGCCCGAAAGAAGAATTAACGTGGTTATGCCGGCGGATGTCTGAAAGATGAATTCCCGAGGGTATGTCGGCGAGTTCCAAAGAGTGTGAGCGTAAATGGTCATGACCGGCAGTGGTCAGGAGAAAATAGTTTTGTTGATACAGGGTTTTATAGAACATATAGTATTTCATAATGAGACAAACGGATATACGGTTCTTAATCTGGAGACAGAAGACGACACCATTGTGTGTGTGGGAAACTGCCACGGGATATCCGAGGGGGAAAGCATAGAAGCCGACGGGGAATATGTGGAACATCCTGTGTACGGAAAGCAGTTTAAGATAACATCCCTCAAAGTGGTGGTGCCCACGGATGTGGTGGGGATAGAAAGGTACCTTCAGTCGGGAGCGATTCCCGGAATCGGTAAAGCCATTGCCACCAGAATCATAAAGGCCTTCGGAGACAGAACCATAGATATAATAGAAAAAGAACCGGAACGCCTTGCCGAGGTAAAGGGAATCAGCTTAAGAAAGGCCAAAGAGATAGCTGAGGTTACCGAGAAAAAAAGAGATTTAAGAAACGCCATGATTTTTCTTGCGGGATACGGCGTATCCAATAACCTTGCGGTAAAAATATACAACAGATACGAGGATGCCCTTTACGGAATTATAAAAGAAAACCCCTACAAGCTTTTTGAAGATATAGAAGGAGTGGGATTTAAAACAGCGGATGACATTGCCGCAAAGATCGGTCTTTCCTTTGATTCCGATTACAGAATAACCTGCGGCGTGGTATATACTTTGATGTGCGCAGCCCAGGACGGAAACTGCTATCTTCCCAAGGAAAAACTTTTGGAGGAAGCTTCACAGATACTTGGAGTAAGCTCACAGCGTATTGAGGAACTGATTCCCAATATGGTCATGGATAAAAAAATAGTGGTGAAAAAAGAAAAGATATTCGCACCCATGTTTTATTATTCGGAGCTCAATTCCGCAAGGATGCTTAGGGAACTTAATGTCTATATTCCCGAGGCAAGTACGGGAGAGGATGCCCTTATCAGTGCCAAGCTTAAGAGGATAGAGTCACGCCTTGGAATGGAGACTGATGAGGATCAGCTTGAAGCCGTAAAACAAAGTATAAAAAACGGTCTTTTTATTATAAGCGGAGGACCCGGTACCGGAAAGACCACCATAATAAATATTCTTATAAAGTATTTTGAGGAGGAGGGTCTGGAAGTATCCCTTGCCGCACCCACGGGAAGAGCCGCCAAGAGAATGTCCGAGGCCACAGGGTATGAGGCGAAAACAATACACCGCCTCTTGGAACTTACCAATTCCCTGGAGGAGTCGGGGCAGAAGGCAAAGTTTAACAGAGATGCCAATAATCCATTAGAGAGCGATGTAATTATAATAGACGAAATGTCCATGGTGGAGATAATGCTCTTCAATTCTCTTTTAAAGGCTATTATTCCCGGAACAAGACTTATTATGGTGGGAGATGTTAACCAGCTTCCCAGTGTAGGTCCCGGCCAGGTTCTAAAAGACTTAATAGATTCGGGAGCCTACCCTTCGGTAAAACTTAACCGCATTTACAGGCAGAGTGCCACCAGCGATATTGTACTTAATGCCCACAAAATAAAAGAGGGTTCACCCATCAAGGCGGACAACAAGTCTCAGGACTTCTTTTTTCTCGAGAGAAATGACATAAACGTCATATACAAACACATGATAATGCTCATAAAGGAAAAACTTCCCAAATATGTGGAAGCCACACCCTTTGACATACAGGTACTTACCCCTATGAAAAAAGGAGCTTTGGGGTGCGAAAGCCTTAACAGCATACTTCAGGAGCATTTAAATCCCCCCTCCCCTTCAAAACGGGAGATAACCGGAAAGAACTGCATCTTCCGTGAAGGGGATAAGGTTATGCAGATTAAAAACAATTACCAGCTTGAATGGCAAACTTTAAGCGAGTACGGTGTTCTCATTGATTCCGGCGTGGGAGTTTTTAACGGAGATATGGGAGTTATTAAAAAGATTCACGAGGCGGCTTCTGTTGTCACCGTGGTTTTTGATGATATGCGGGAAGTGGAGTATTCCCTAGCACTTCTTGAGGAGTTGGAGCTTGCCTATGCTATAACAATTCACAAGTCCCAGGGGAGCGAGTATCCCGCTGTTGTAATGCCTTTACTCGGGGGACCCAGGATGCTTTTAAACAGAAATCTTTTATATACCGCCGTCACCAGAGCCAAGAAAAGTGTTGTGATACTGGGGAGCAAACAGACGGTATCAAATATGATAGACAATGTGAGCGATTTTCAGAGATACACCGCATTGCCTGAAAGGATAAGGGAACAGGAGGAATTATCGGAGGGGGAATGGATTTAAAAAGAATCGTAAAAAAAGCAGATTCAAAAGTTTTGCAGTATCTTTATCCGTTAAGATGTCCGGCTTGTGACAGGATAGTTAAACCTTACGGTGAAAATATATGCCCCGAATGTCTGGGGAAATTTAAGCTGATCGCCATGCCGAGATGTACAGTGTGCGGCAAAAAGCTGTGGGAAGAAAAGGATGTGTGCGATGACTGCGCAGTGAGGGAGAGAAAATTCGAAAAGGGAATATCTCTTTACGAATATGATTCCGTGGCGGATGCCATATACCGGTTTAAGTATGAGGGGAGAGCCGAGTACGGAGAATATTTCGGAAAAGAGCTTGCAAGACTGTGCGGCCCTTTTATAAAAAGTCTTAAGCCCGATATGCTGATACCCGTCCCTTTAAGCCGTGAAAAACTTGGAAAGAGAGGCTACAATCAGGCGGCTCTTTTGGCTGAGGAGTGTGGGAAAAAACTGGGAATACCCTGTGAGGAAAACATGGTCATAAGGGAAAATTCAACCGCACCTTTAAAGAAACTGGGCTTTGCCGGTCGCCAAATAAATTTGAAAAACGCTTTTATTATGGCTCAAAATGGTGTAAAATCAAAGAGAGTCGTAGTAATCGACGATATATTTACAACGGGAAGTACAATTGAAGCCATGGCTTCAGTTTTATATGAGGCGGGAGCCGAGGCTGTTTATTTTGTGACCCTTGCTTCCGGTAAATAAAACCTGACGGGGAGGTTTTGACATGAATGTAAGAAATTGCAGAAAGTGCGGTAAGATCTTTAGTTATATCAGCGGTCCGGCTATATGCACTGATTGCAGGGAAGCTCTTGAAGCCAAATTCAAAGAGGTTAAGGAATACATCAGGGAGAATAAGGGCGTGGGTATACCCCAGGTTGCAGAAGCCTGTGATGTGGAGTCCAGTCTTATAAAGGAGTGGCTCAGAGAGGGAAGACTTGAAGTTTCATTTGACGGAGTAAGCGCTCTTACCTGTGAAAAGTGCGGTACTCCCATAACAAGCGGAAGATTTTGCGATAAATGTAAGCAGAGCCTTGCAAATGACTTCGGGAATGCTCTCAATGCAAGCAGAGCTCAGGCAAAACCTGCAGAAACACAGGACGCTGCCAAGAAGAACAATCCCAAGATGAGATTTTTAAATTGATTTGATATGAAGGTTGATTATTTTCAATTGATCGGATATAAACTTTGACTATAAGAAAATTTTAATTCGGATGGCCGGGGTTGTGGCTATCCGAAATTGTGTTGCAAAAAACCGAAAGGATATCTTTGTATGGTAGATGAAAAAAGGGTCATCTTTATGACCAGACTTGCCTCTTACGAGGAAGGCGAGGGGAAAGAAGCCAAGGAGATATATAAGTATTTCAGAACCGATTATATGCTTGTATGTGTTGCCAAGGCTTTCGTGTCCGTCACCATAAGCTTTTGCTTGCTGGTGGGACTTTACATCCTCTACAATCTGGAATCCATGATGGGAGAACTCTACGAGATGGATTTCATATCACTTGCTAAAAATCTTGCGATCTGGTACGTGGGTGCCGTTATAGTATACGGAGTCATCTGCTACGGCGTGGGAGTTTTTAAATATCACAAGGCGGAAAAAAGCCTTAAAAAGTACTACAAAAATCTGAGAAAGCTCAATTCACTTTACAACGATTAGTGATTGTGCCGGAAAGGAATTACAATGACACAACTGCTTGAAATAAGAGACAGGATCAAGGATTTTTATGCCAGAAACGACGCTTTTATAGTCCCTATAGCAAAATTTGTGACTGCTCTTATAGTCCTTCTCGTATTAAACAACAACATGGGCTATATGACAAAAATCAACAATATCGCCATAGTGCTCATCGTATCTTTAAGCTGTTCCTTTCTCCCTATGGGAGCCATCGTATTTTTCGGGGCAATGTTCTCCTTGCTTCACATGTATGCATTATCCCTTGAAGTACTGATCATAGGATTTGCTATTTATCTTTGCGTATTTCTTCTTGTGGGAAGATTTCATTTTAAGGACTCCATCGTGCTTGCGGTGGTGCCTGTTTTGTGCGCTATGAAATTAACCTGTGTGATACCTATAGTAATCGGTCTTTTGGCAACACCCGCCGCATGTTTTTCAGCAGCCTGCGGTGTTGTGATCCATTACTATATTCAGGTGGTTAAGACCAATTCATCAGTGATTTCTTCCATGTCGGATGAGGGAATCACAGAGAAGGTTAAACTTCTTCTTGACGGACTTATCCAGAATAAGTCCATGGTGTTTATGGCAGCCGCTGTTGCCATAGCAATCGTAGCAGTATATATGATAAAACGTCTCTCAGTTGATTATGCATGGACCATAGCCATGGTAGTGGGAGTGATGGTAACACTTATCATCCTTCTTGTGGGAGATATCATTTATGATACAAACGTGTCACTTTTCGGTGCTGTTGTAAGTGCCGTTGTGGCTATTGCAGTGGGGAAGGTCATAGAATTCTTCAGGTTCTGTGTTGATTTCAGCAGAACGGAAAAACTGCAGTTTGAAGATGATGAATATTATTATTATGTAAAAGCAATACCTAAGATGAACGTGCCTGCTTCCAACAAGTCGGTGAAAAATATCAGCAGACCTTCCCAGATGCAGATGTCACCTACAAGAAGCATGATCATAGACGGCACGGAAGGAAATCTTGACGATACAAGACAATTCTGAGTAAGGAGTCCTGCAGATATTTAAATGCGCTGGCCTGATAATCTTTTAAACTATTTTAAAAATTTCAGAGTATACAGAACAACAATGGATTTGGGCGATATAGTGGAGATAATGATTATCGCCTTATTGTTGTATTATATTTTAAAGTGGGTTAAGTCTACCAAGGCATGGGCTCTTTTAAAAGGCATGATAGTTATTTTTGTCTTTATACTGGTGGCATATCTCTTCAGAATGAGCACCATACTGTGGATTGTTCAAAACGTGTTGGGATTTGCGGTCACTGCGGTTATCGTGGTGTTGCAGCCGGAATTAAGGCGGGCCTTAGAGGAACTGGGAAAAAGAAATATTTTAAAATCGGTGCTTGATTTTGATGCGCCGAAACCCGGAGAGGGAGCCATCAACGAGAAAACCATAAGTGAGATAACAAGAGCCTGCATGGAGATGGGCAAAGTGAGAACCGGAGCTCTTATAGTAATAGAGGGCAAGGAATCCTTAAAGGATTACGAGAGAACGGGAATCGCTGTGGACGGTCTCCTTACAAGCCAGCTTCTTATAAACATATTCGAACATAACACACCTCTTCATGACGGCGCAGTCATAGTGAGAGGAAACAGGATCGTGTCGGCAACCTGTTATCTTCCCCTTAGTGATAATCTTTCACTTGGGAAGGAACTGGGTACAAGGCACAGAGCCGGTGTGGGAATATCCGAGGCGACGGATTCCGTCACGGTTATCGTGTCGGAGGAAACGGGCAGAGTGAGTGTGGCGTATGAAGGTAAGCTTCACGGCAACATGAACGCCGAGTCCTTAAGAAATTTCATGAACGACAGACTCATACCCGGAATTCAGGAGTCCGCTCAAAAGCTTAAGTGGAAGAAAAGGAGCAGGACAAAGGCATGAAGAAATTTAAAGATCGTTTTGCTCAAAACATGGGTTTGAAAATAGCTTCCGTTGTACTTGCATTCCTGCTTTGGTTCCTTGTGGTACAGATAGAAAATCCTCAGGGACAGAAATCCTTCAGTAATATTCCCGTAATCCTTACAAACAGCGAATTGTTGGATGCACAGGGCAAGGTTTACACCATACTGGAGGACACGGATAAAGTAAGAGTTACGGTATGGGCTCCCGAGAACAGCCTGTCCCAGATAAGAGCTTCCGATATAGTTGCGGAAGCGGATATGAGTAAGCTCACCGACATTAATACGGTGGCCATTACTTATTCGGTTCAAAACGTTCCCGTGGACGAAGTTGTGGGCAACCATGATGTAGTAAAACTGGAAATACGTGAAAAGAAGAGCAAATATGTTAATCTTACCTACGAGACAGTGGGTGAGGTTACAGAAGGATATATGGTGGGCAATATAAGCCTTGATCAGAACAGGATTGAGGTTTCGGGCCCCGAGGATTATGTGAGCATGGTTAAATCCGCAAGGGCGGTTATAGATGTTACCGATGCGGTTTCCAATCTCTCGGCTAATGTGGAGATTAAGCTTCTTGATGCACAGGGAAATGAAATTCCCCGTACCAATATAACCACAAATGTGAGCTACGTTCACATGTCCGTTGAAATTCTTGCCACCAAGGAGGTGTCTGTGACGGCACAGCACTCCGGCGTTTTGGCGGAAGGATACGAAGCTACCGGAGAGGTGACTGTAACACCGGATACGGTTGTGATAGCAGGTACGCCTGCGGCGCTGTCCCTTATAAACGAGATTAAGATTCCTGCCGATTTTGTAAATGTAACGGGCCTTTCAGAGGATACTGAGATTTTAATAAATCTCAAAGACTGTCTTCCCGAAAATGTGAGACTGGCAGACCCTCAGAATTCCTCAAAGGTTACGGCATCTGTTAAGATAGAGCCCATAGTATCCGATGCTTTGGATATTGATATAGCCGGTATCCAAGTGGAAAATGTTCCAGATGGCTTTAAGTACAGATGGGGTGATAAGGGAAAACTTTCCGTAAAGATTAAGGGAAGAGCCGACAGGGTCGAGGAACTTAAAAAGGAAACACCCAAAGCCAAGGTTGTTCTTAATGAGGGATTGGGAAATATTTCCGGAGAACAGACAGTTGATGTTATAGTGGATCTTGATTTGGGCGAGTCTGTAAATACGGTTGAGACTCCGAGATTAAAGCTTGTTTTATATAAAGACGAAAGTAATTGATTTGACCAAGGAATAAAAAAGCCCATAAAGTGGGCGGTTATTTGGATAGATTATATAAATGTGTTATCTTTATTAAGGATACATGTTGTTTGGAGGCATGAAATGGTTAGTCAGAAGGTTACTATAAAGAATCCCACAGGTCTTCACTTGAGACCGGCCGGTATTCTTTGCAAGGAAGCGATGCAGTTTAAATCACTTATTACTTTTACATGCGGGGACACAACGGCCAATGCAAAAAGCGTTTTGAGTGTCTTAGGGGCATGTGTTAAATGCGGTGATGAAATTGAATTTACCTGCGAAGGCGACGATGAAGAGGAGGCTTTGACGTCTCTTGTCAATGTGGTTGAGAGCGGTCTCGGCGAGTAAGTATATTTTAGGATTGCCTTTTTGGCAATCCTTTTTGCTGTATTATGATTTTGGCGTAAAGTTGCACGAAAAGGTGCGAAATAGTATACTGAACAAGAGAATGAGTAAGGAGTTTGTGGTTTCATGAGTTTAATAAGTATCATCGTTCCCTGCTATAACGAAGAAGAGAACGTGATCCCTTTTTATGAGGAACTGATAAAGAATAAGGAATACTTTGACAAGAAGGATGTTGACCTTGAGTTGATATATGTGGATGACGGATCCAAGGACAAAACAGTTGCAAAGGTAAAGGAACTGGCGGCCAAAGATAAAAGCGTTCACCTCATAACTTTCTCAAGAAATTTCGGAAAAGAATCCGCAATGTATGCAGGTCTTAAGGAGTGCACCGGAGATTACGCAGCCATTATGGATGTGGATCTTCAGGATCCCCCTTCACTTTTACCCAAGATGTATGAGCTTGTGGAAGAAGGCTATGATTCTGTAGCTACAAGAAGAGTTACAAGAAAGGGCGAACCTCCTATCAGAAGCTTTTTCGCAAGATGTTTTTACCGTTTGATGAAAAAGATATCCCAGACCGAAATTATGGACGGAGCCAGAGATTATCGACTTATGTCCAGAAAAATGGTTGATGCGGTCTTGGAACTTACGGAATACAACAGATTTTCAAAGGGAATCTTCGGCTGGGTCGGGTTTGAGACCAAGTGGCTGGAATTTGAAAATGTGGAGCGAACAAGAGGCGAGACCAAGTGGAATTTCTGGAAGCTTTTTCTTTATTCCATTGACGGAATAACAGCATTCTCCACCGCACCTCTTATGTTTGCGTCTGTTTTGGGAGTATTGTTCTGCATTTTTGCATTTATAATGCTTATATTCGTCGTGGTGAGAAAGCTTTTGTTTGGCGATCCCGTAGACGGCTGGACCAGTACTGTGTGTATCATAATATTTGTCAGCGGCGTGCAGTTTTTCTGTACGGGTATTCTGGGTCAGTATTTTGCCAAAATGTATATGGAAGTTAAGAAACGTCCCATATATATCATCAAGGAGAAAATATGATTCCGTTTTATGGGATTTTGCTTTTTATAGCGGTAACACTTATGGGGGCAGGGTCTTTGTTTGTACTGGACTTGTTTAAAAAGGACAAGACGTCCCTGTTTTTGTGGTGCCCTGTGGGACTTGTGACCCTTATACTCTGGGGTGGATTTTTTAACATTGCCGGAGTGTTTTTAAATGTCTCTTTCGATTTGTGCCAAAAGGGTATGGCAGTGGCTGTAATATTAATGTGTGTCCCGGGAATCTTCGGTGTTGCAAGTAAGATAAGAAACCTTGTGTCAGACGGTGACAATACGTTGGCAAGGAACTTACAGGACGTAATTGATATCGGGTCGGATAAAGAAGCATTTTCCAAGAAAATCTTGGGGATTCTCGCAGTTATATCTCTTATAATCTTGGGAATTCAGATATATATGGTATCCTGCGGCAGGTTTCTTTACACTGACGGGGACATGACTGCAGAGTTTTCCAACAGTATTGTTAAGTATAAATCTTTTTATAATATAAATCCCCTGAGGGGCGTGGAATTTACGGAAGGTATGCCGGTGAGGATAAAAGCCTTGTGCCTTCCCGCACTCTATGCTCTTCTTTCAGTGTTGTTAAAGATAAACGTGACCAAGTTTGTATGGGCTGTTATCCCCATTGTAGTGATCACAGCGGTTTATATGGTTTCATTTTCCCTTGCTGACTGTGTTTTAAAGAATAAGGTTAAGGCTTTGGCTTGCGTAATCCTTGTGGAAATCCTGGTGTTTGTGGGTAATTACGGATATACCCAGAGAGGGTTTTTACTTATGGGAAGCGCCTTTAGGGGAACTGTAATCAGGGATTGCGTGCTTGTACCCCTATTTATATATTGCTTTATGAAAAAAAGGTATCTACTCTGCGTGATGTGTGCCGTAGCGGAAGCAGTTACGGTGTGGACACTTTACGGAGCGGGTCTTATAATACCGGCCTGGGTAATTTTGGGTGTGATATCTTTAATGTCAAGGAAGGCTTTGGGAGAAAAGAAAAAAGATGGAGAAATTTAAACTTATCTTTGAAGCCTTTTTGGACATGAACCGATTTGGAAAGCTTACGGGACTGTTTTTAATCTGTCTCGCCGCTTATCTGATATTGGGATTATTAAAAGGCTTTGATTCAAACAGCGAAAAAAAGCGACTTGTCACATATATGACAGTTGTGTCAATAATCATAATATTCCCCCTTACATCATTGGCTGTAAAAAAGTATATGACTCCTTTTTATCAATACAGGGCAATGTGGGGGCTTTTGCCGGTATATTTCTTTATTGCCCTTGTTCTGACAGAGATTATATTTGCGGTAAAGGAAAAAACCGAGAGAAAAACCTTTATTGGTTTCCTGTTGGGAGTGTGCGCAATTTTATTTTTTGCGGGAGGGCAGTTTGCTTCCACATATGACAGTAAAGCCCAAATGCTTAAAAGAAATTCGGCGATTAAAGTTCTTAATGAAATTGATGTCTGCAATGGGGATCTAATATGGGGACCTAAAGAAATTATGGAGCAGGCATGTAATTGTGACAGAAATGTCACAACGATATACGGTCGGGATATGTGGCAGCCGGAACTTAAGGGCTACATCTACGATGAATATAATGAGGATGAGAAGATTCTCTTTTCACGGATGGAATCCTTAAGTGAACCTGTAGAAAATGTCATTACTCCCGAAGCCGACGGTTTCCCCTTCGTTACCAAAGCAAGGGATATGGGAGTTGATATAATGATCCTCCCCGGGACCACTCCCGAATGGTTTGTGGATGAGGTGAAAATCGCTTTAGGCGAGGAACCGAGCGTGACGGAAGGATATTATATCTTTAATATAAACTGAGAATGAAACAAGCGCGGAGATTGAAAAGTAGTTGAATTTAGGAAAATGAGGACGGATTTTGGAAGACAACAGAAAGGTCAGCATAATAACTCCGGTTTACAATGCTGCGAAGTATATAACGTCAACGTTAGACAGTGTAAGAAGTCAGACTTACCAAGATTGGGAGCATATTTTAATCGATGACTGTTCAAAGGACGATTCGGTTAAGATTATAAGAGATTATATTGATAAAGCAAAAGATGACAGGATAAAACTTGTTGTAAACGAGAGTAATCTTGGCGCCGCAAAAACAAGAAACAAGGCACTTTCAATGTGTGAGGGAAGGTATATTTCCTACATTGATGCAGATGACTCCTGGCATGAAAATAAGCTTGAGCGCGAGCTTGATTTTATGAGTGAAAAAAGGGCAGGGTTTGTGTTCTGCGATTATGAGTTTGCGGATGAAAATCTTAACCCTACCGGGGCGGTAGCCCATGTGCCCCAAGAACTTGATTATAAGGGAGCGCTTAAAAATACAACTATTTTCACATCAACGGTGATATTTGACACCAAAATGATACCTAAAGAAAAACTTGAAATGCCCGTGATAAAAAGCGAGGATACTGCCCTTTGGTGGAAGCTTTTAAGAGAGGGCATTAAAGCTTACGGATTAGGAGAAACCCTTGTGACCTACAGAAGACCTGAAAAGAGTCTTTCTTCCAATAAAATTGAGGCTTTAAGACGTATCTGGAATCTCTATAAAAATGAGGGACTCCACTTTTACAAGAGAGTTTGGTACTTTTGCTTCTGGGCTGTCAATGCAGTAAAGAGGAGAGTCTGATTCCGGGGCGACAAAGATTTATCCGGCATGGATGCAAACCGGACAAGGATATAAAAATATAAAAATCGTTTTTTTTAGGTATCGGTGGTGTTTAAATAAAACGCGGTGTTGGAAACAACATAGTGTTAAAAAACTAAGTGTCGGAATAAAATGCGTTTGTAGCAGGAGGTAAGAGAAGTGCGGGGAGATGTACGAATCAGAAAAGTGCAGCGTCTCGAATCATATAAGAGAATAATTAACCTGGCACTGATGGCTATAAATTTTGCACTTGAAGTTGCCATTTTTTCCTACTTCTGGGTGAATCATTTCCAGCCCAGCGTAGTATATGAACTGAGAAAATTTCACAGAATGGGTCACCTCGCGGAGATATCCCTTTATGCCGGAATACTTCTTATGCTTTCCATAATGTACGGCGGAATGCGGCTGGGATATATGAAGATTGCGGAGACGGTTTTTTCACAGATACTGGCTACGATTTTGGCCAACATCATGATCTATATGGAGCTGTCGGTATTGGCGAGACAGGCGTTTGTGCCCCAGATGTTTTTGGCTATGATGTTCGATCAGATGGTGGTGATCGTCGTCTATACCAATCTGGTGGGAGCCGTATATAAAAGACTGTTCCCCCCAAGAAAGCTTCTTTTGATAAGCGGAAATCTTTCAACCAATGAGATTAAAAGCAAGTTCGAAAGCAGACGTGACAAGTATGTCATAACTGATGAAATCAATGTAAATATGGGTACCGAAAAGGTACTTCAATATATCTTGGACGGCTATTTCAATATGAAATTCAATGCGGTGGTTATATGGGATATCCCCGTGGACAGAAGAAACAGGATCATCAAATTCTGTTATGCCCAGTCCATCAGATTTTATCTTATGCCCAAGATTACCGATGTAATAATAAGCGGTGCGGAGGAACTCAAGGTATTTGATTCCCCCATGCTCCTTACAAGAGAATATTGTCTTACCATGGAACAGCGCTTTATAAAGCGTACCATTGACATAGTTTTCGCTTTGATACTTATTATAGTAACAAGCCCTATCATGCTTATAGCGGCAATTGCCATTAAACTTTATGACGGTGGTGACGTTTTTTACAAACAGGTAAGATGCACCAAGGATCTCAGGGAATTTAAGATATTAAAATTCCGTTCCATGCGTCAGGATGCCGAGAAGGACGGTGTGGCGAGACTGGCATCCAAGCATGACGACAGGATAACACCTGTGGGCAGAATTATAAGAAAATGCCGTGCCGACGAATTGCCTCAGCTCTTTAACATTCTTAAAGGTGATATGACCTTTATAGGTCCCAGACCCGAGAGACCTGAGATAATAAAGCAGTATGTGGAGCTTATGCCTGAGTTCGTTTTAAGAACAAAGGTGAAGGCGGGACTTGCGGGTTACGCCCAGGTGTACGGTAAATACAACACGGCTCCCTACGATAAGTTAAAGCTTGATCTAACTTATATTGAAAAGTATTCCCTGTGGCTTGATATAAAGCTTATGATGCTCACTATCAAAGTATTGTTCTGGCCCGACAGCACTGAGGGCGTGGAAGTGGAGCAGATATCGGCATTAAGAGCTGCCCTTGACAGAGAGAAATCCACGGGAGAGAACATAGTCGAGACTGACGACGATATGAGTTGATACTGCTCATAAATTATTGTAATTATCGCATTCGACCCATAGGTTAGAGATTGCGTTTTTGGGATGGGTGGATACATATATCGATTTTAAATATTATATGTATGAAATGTGAGATGCGAGGACACCGACGGGGGAATGGGATAAAGAATGGTAATCGGTGCAAAAAAATGTGAAGCGGTGTTTAAGTACCGCATTTTTTAGAAGGGTAAGTATGTTTGAGAAGGAAAGATTTGACGATAAGCTCTTTATATTGCGTTTGATCAAAAAAATTTGGGTTGTGCTGGGGGCAGCTGTCTTAGGCGCTGTGATTGTGGCACTTATTTATTATACTGACAGAGGTGTCATAAGAGCAGCCAACAAATATGAAACCATAAGTCGCTTTGATATAACCTATGATACCGATCCCATAACCGAAAACGAGTATACTTATATCAATTCGGCAACCTGGGATATCTGGGTCAAGTCTGATGCATTTATTGAGGAACTTAAAAAGACGGGGCTTAATGACAGTGAATTAAAACTTATCCCCGACGGAATAAGCGCAAAGCTGGAAACGGACCTCAGAATGGTGGAGGTTACTGTAGTAGCTAGTGATAAGGATACAAGTAAAAGCCTTTGTGAAAAAACAGGTGAGGTCTTCGAAAGATTCTTCACAGACAAGCAGGAAATAAAAGAAGTAAAACTTATAGATATAACCGATACTGTGATGGAGCCCAACACTCCGAGAATACCCCAGTCTCTTATTCTGGGAGCCATACTTGGAATACTTGTAAGCCTTTCCGGTATTGTACTTAAGATGTTTTGGGATGAGGGGGTATATGTTCCCCTGACTTTCACCGAGAGATTTAAGATTCCCGCCCGGTTTGTAATCTTTAATGATAATATCGGGTATGATGAAATAAACAAAAAGGAACTTCAGAAGCTCTTTAAGGAAACATGTGCTGAGGAGTCCGCTAAGAAGATTACAGTACTGGACCTTAACGGAGTCGACAGAGAATCCCTCACTAAATATTTTGCGCAAATCGCAAATGACGCTACTGTCAACATTGTCCCTTATTCTGATTTGAGCAAGGATAATTCAGTGGTTATCGCGGCATTAAAAGCAGGTAAAGTAAGATCTTCTCACGTGTGGGAAATTCTTAAACTTGCAGAAAGTGACAATATCGTCATAAAAGCGACAGTGCTTTGCGACGTGGATAAAAAGCTTTATAGAGCATATTACAGAAGACAGGTATGAAATTTCAACTTCTAATATCGGCCCTTAACAAAGAGCCGAAGGAAATGATTAACAGAATGAAAATAGATTCCCCCTGTCTTATTATGATACAGACAGACAAAACCGGTGAGGAGAGCCTACAGGTACAGGGAAACGAAGTTAAGGTTTTTTATTCCGATAAAAGGGGAGTGGGGCTGTCCAGGAATACGCTTTTGGAGAAAGCGGACAGCGATATATGTCTCTTCGGTGACGACGACCTTATATACGAAGAGGGATATGATAAAAAGGTGTTAAAAGCTTTTGAGGAATATCCGGAAGCTGATATGATGGTTTTTAATCTCAACATTCCCGAGGACAGAAAGACTTATCACATAGAAAAATCAGAGAGAGTACGACTGTGGAACTGCGGCCGATACGGCACCGCGGGACTTGCGGTTAAGAGGGAGTCGGTAATTAATAAAAACATTAGATTCTCCACTCTTTTTGGCGGAGGTGCCAAATACTCCAACGGAGAGGATTCGTTGTTCATTTCCGATTGTTTGAAAGCCGGGCTTATAATGAGAACCTATCCCGCCACCGTGGCAAGTGAGGAAGGAAGAGAGTCCACCTGGTTTAAGGGGTATGACAGGAAATTCTTTTTTGACAGAGGTGTGCTTTACAAATTCCTTTACGGGAAACTGGCTATGGCAATGGCATTTCGTTTTGTGTTTTTAAAGAGAAAAAATATATGCAGGGATATACCCTGGCAGGAAGCTTTTAAGATAATGAGAGAGGGTATTCATGAAACCGTTGATCAGCATAGTGGTAGTGGTTCTTAATGCGGGTGAAAAGCTTTTTCTTACATTAAGTTCCATACAAAGCCAGACCTTTACCGATTACGAGGTGGTGATAAAGGACGGCGGCTCCAAGGACAGGGCTGTGGACCTTTTAGAGCACATAGTAGCAGGCGATTTTGTCCCCGAGAAAATGGGCTCCATGCACGAGGACATTATGAAGGTGGCTTATACCTTTCAAAAGAATGCAAACAAAGAGTTTTTATCAAGACTTAACATTATAAAAAAACCGGATAAAAGCATATATGAAGGTATGAATCAGGCCCTTGAAAATGTTATGGGCAAATATGTATGCTTTATGAATTGCGGCGATTTTTTTTTCGCAGAGGATTCTCTTTCGACGTTTTTAAAAGAGGCGGGGAAGAGTATTGATATTGAAAAGGCCGAGAAAACGGTTTTGTATGCCGATGTGTACGACGCCCAGAGAAACGTAAAGATATCGGCAACTCCTGAGATAACGGGCTTTTCCTGCTACAGGAATATACCCTGTCATCAGGCTTGTTTGTACAGCACAGATCTTTTTAAGAAGGAGGCTTATAACCCTCGCTATAAGATAAGAGCTGATTATGAGCATTTCTTAAGATGTTTTTACGAATATAAAGCGGCATTTATTCGCATCCCCATTATTTTGGCGGTTTATGAGGGAGGCGGTTTTTCCGAGAGTAAGGAAAATATATCCAGGGACAAAGCGGAGCATAAGGAGATAACGGCCAAATATATGCCGTTGTACGAGCGCACGGCATACAAGGCTGTGATGATAGCAACCCTCCAGCCCGTGAGAAAATTTCTTGCAGAAAACCCCAAATTTTCCGGCTTTTACCAGAGCATCAAGGATTTCTGGTATTCCAAAGAGCAGTAGGGGATTCACAAAGCGGTATTCGTGTTGCGACAGATTTGCATCAAGGATTTTTGGTATTCCAAAGAGCAGTAGGGGAGTCAGAAGCAGTTTTCGTGTTGCGACGGATTGGTATAAAGGATTTGCAGTATGATATTATATATAAGCCTGACAGTCGTTGTGGTGTTGTTGGGACTGTTGGTTAAAAGAAAAGAATATGTGACTTTTTGGCCCGATACTTCAAGCCCGGGCAAAGATATACGAAGCTTTGTGAACGGGTGGTTTGCCTGGATGTGTTTTATTCTCCTTGGGGGAGTGAGCGCATGCAGGGTTGCTGTGGGAAACGATTATTGGGTTTACAGGTTCCAGTTTAATCTCATAATGCAGCACAGGCATGTTTCCTATGAGCCGGGCTTTAATGCTGTTGTTTATGTATTGCAGAGTCTTTTCGGATATGATAATTATAAAGTGGTCTTCGGATTTTTCTCGATTGTGACATGTGCTCTTTTCGTGTGGGCGTTGTACTCACAGGGGGAATGGTTCGGAGGTAGTATTTTTATGCTGCTTTGCGGGGGCTATTATTTTCTTAGCCTCAATTCGGTTCGTTATTACTTTGTCCTTGCGGTTGCCATGGTGGGGATGAAGTTTGTTATCGAAAAAAAATACACTGCATTTTTGGTATCGGTTTTACTTGCCGCAACCATCCATAAGTCCGTACTTATAGTAATACCCGGATTTATTGCGGCGGCGTTTCTTTCGAGGATCAAATGGAAAAAATGGATAAAGGTTTTACTTCCCCTTTACGGAGCACTGTGCGTACTTATGGTAGTGGGAAAGCCTTTATGGCGTAAGATTATTTTTACCATATATCCCTTTTATGAAAACTCCATGTTTGATAACGGTGGCGTTTCCTATGCCAATATTATAAAGTGTCTGGCAGGGGTGGCTTTAACTGTAGTGTGCATGAAAATGCTTCTTAGTGAAGACTCCTGCGAATCCGGTAACGGAGTGATGCACCTAAAGTTTTACAGTGTACTGAATTTGTT
>JAILPU010000300.1 GCA_024699395.1 Lachnospiraceae bacterium
ACAATTCCGAATTTGGAATGCGGTATATTTTCAGATAATGAAATCTGTGAAATGGTGATAATAACCATGGCGAGAACATAATAACAAACCTGTGAGAGCATGAAAATAAGCATGATGAGAACGAAATAACAAGAACCGTGAGACCATTGATAACAACAGTGGCCGGAATGCGACAATAACAGAAAATGATAGGAAGGAACAGGATCATATGAACTACGATATCAAAAAAGAAAAAGGAAACCCCGCATATCTTCAGCTTTACCACTGCTTTGTAAATGACATTGTTAAGGGGATATACGGCTATGGGGAGAAGCTTCCCTCCAAAAGGGTTGTGGCGGCGGAAACAGGCTTGAGCATAATAACAGTGGAACATGCCATGACCCTTCTTATGGAAGAAGGCTATGTGGAAAACAGACAAAGAAGCGGTTACTATGTGTCCTTCAGAGGTGGAGAGCCTTTATACGATATTAAAATCCGGTCCCAAGAATCCGTGTCTGTTGAACAGCAATATTACGATAAAGGAGAGTTCCCCTTTTCGGTTCTTGCAAAGACAATGAGAAAGATTATCACAGACCGGGGGGACGGGATATTGGTTAAATCTTCCAATTTGGGTTGCATGGAACTCAGGGAGGAAATAAGTCGTTATCTTGCAAGAAGCAGAGGAATTACCGTATCTCCGTCAAATATTGTGGTGGGGTCCGGGGCGGAACATCTCTACGGGCTTATAGCCCAGCTTTTTGGCAGAGGAAGCGTTTTTGCTATTGAAAATCCCTCATATAAAAAAATACGAAACGTTTACGAAGCCATGGGAATAGAATGCGATCCTTTGCCCATGACTCAAAACGGGGTCGATACAAAAGCTCTTGAAAAAACAAAAGCGAAGGTACTTCATGTTACACCCTTTAACAGTTTTCCAACAGGTGTTACTGCGGATATATCCAAGAAACTTGAGTATCTTAGGTGGGCCGACGGGGGAAACAGGGTAATCGTGGAGGATAATTACGATTCGGAGCTCACGGTCTCAAGAAAATCAGAGGACGCATTGTTTGCAATGAACCGGGGCAAAAATGTAATATATTTAAACACATTTTCAAAGACTTTAGCTCCTTCCGTGAGGGTGGGCTATATGATCCTTCCGGATGATATTTTAAAAGAATACAACGAAAAACTGGGATTCTATTCCTGCACCGTACCTATATTTGAACAGTTCGTTCTGGCGGAGCTTTTAAAGAGCGGAGATTTTGAGAGACACATAAACAGAGTAAGGAGGAAAAAGCGAAAAAAATAAGTTTACGAAAATCACTGGTAAAATTTCACAAAAAGCGCCCATAAAAAACAACTATTATGTAGAAAATAACGAAACACTATTGTTTTTATTTCGTTTTATCATATAATGGATTGTGCAGGGTTTCCTAAACAAGAACACAGAAATTAAAGTTCTTGGGCAAAATGCATAAATAAAATGTATTGTGGAAACAAAAGAGATAATTCTTATGTTTTGGGGTATGCACCGTTATCGCATACGAAAGGGGCGCTATGAAAAGAATCGGATTGGTTAAGAGGACGGTAGGTGTGGTATTGTCTGCCGTACTTGCGGTAGGAGGATTGTATCCTTCCCATGCTGAGGCAGCTACAGTTATGGCAAAGGCAAATGTTGTCCTTGACGAGAGTAAACTCGATGCGTCAACCGGTGTTTATCACATGAAAGGTTACGATGTAAAAAGTGACGGAAGCAGTTATGAAGTGGAGTATACTACTCCCAGAGATTGGAATACTTTAAAGATTGCTTTCTCGAATTGCGATTATACAACATATGACAAGCTTTATATTGATATGACTCCCGCAAGGGGAGGAATGCTTATGGGAATTGCTGAGTATTCATCCACAGATCCTTCACTTATCAATCATACCAATTTGAGAAGTCTTTACAGCCCTGACAGTATTTTTGCTGACGGCAGCAGAACTATGGTTTCTGTAGACATCGACCATAACATGGAGGGTATTGCCCTTTACTTTGATATCGGAGGAGAGAGTCTTCCCGGGTTCACTGTTCCTTCGGGAAAGCAGAAAGTTAAGATTCACTCTATTGAGTTTGCAAATTCCACAAGACCTGAGATGATTATTGACGGAAGCTCAAGAGATTGGAAACACCTTGGGGATATAGATGCAAGTCTTTCCAATAAAGCGGAGAACGCTTATGGTTTTTATTTTGCAAACGCGTTTGTGGAAGATGACGTGCTTTACATCGGAAGAAGTCTCATGGATTCTTCTTTGTATATTGCAGAGCAGCATTTCCTTGATGTTGACGGTAATCCCAACAACGGATATCAGAATGGCGGAGCTGACTATTATATAGGCAGTAACGGAGACAACAACAGATACAAGCTTTATAAATATACAGGCACTGACGGCGGATGGAGTTGGACAGATGTTACAAGTGATATCACCGGAGCTTGCTATTCAGACAAGTCTTTTGCAGAGATAGCACTTCCGCTCAGCCTTTTAGATAATTATTGCGGTACTCTTCGTGCCAATATCGGCTGCGTAAGAAATGACTGGAGCGGTTTTGTGGGACGTTTCCCCGAGACAGACAGTAACTTCTTTGAGGTACCCGTATTCGGTGAAAACCAGGCGCCTTTCATGCTGGGTGGTTTTCTTGGCGGCAATGAGGATCCTGTTTACGAAGAACCTATTTACGAAGAACCCGACCGGGGGCAGCAGGTTTCAAGTTTTTACGGCAAAAAATCCGAGTGGGACAGCGTTGACAATGATTGCGTAACAAAGGGAAATTATAAATTAAAGACAGTAAAATCACAGGACAGACTTTATACCCTTGTAGAGTCAAAGGATAACAGACTTAATACCACCGGCGTTTACTGCATAAATGTTAATAATGATACCGGTTACACCTACAATAATATCAGTCATGTTGACTATGTTGTTAAGGAGGGAAAACTTTACAGAGTAAGCGCTAAGAACAGTCTTACCGACACAGGTATTGCTCCCTGGTTTGATTATTACAAGGACAATGTTGAAATGCAGCTTTATCTTGAGGATATAGGTGCCAATAAGGACACATGCATTGTTATCGATTACACTTACAAATATTGCTACGCAAGTGGAAATGATTATTTATATGAGACAGTTACTCTTCCTACCTGCACAGCAGCAAAGAAGATATTTGTAAACAGGGATTCGGCTTATTATTATCCCAAGGAGAATTTTGATTCTCTTATCAATCCCGCAAAGGGATGGGCTACCAATGCAACAAACCCCGGAGTTTGTGCTAAAAATGCCAGCGATCTTTACTATGTTCCTGTTTTGTGGAGAGAATTTGAGCCGGCAGATAATCAGTTCTCAAATATATTTGCAAAGGTTCCCGAAGGCAAAAAAGCAGTAATCAGATTTATTATGGACAGCTCAGAGGCATCTTCTGCGAATAAGGCAACGGTTAATAAAGACGGCAAGCAGGTTACCAGAAATATAGATATACCCGTATGGCTTTATGAGGCAACGGGAAGAGCAGGAACTTTCTATGATCTGGAGTTTAAGGATGGAGCAAGCACCTGGACAATCACAGGTTACTCACCGGATTACGACAACAGCGTATTGAAGGCTCAGCATAAGGATGCCGTTAAAGAGATTATCAGACAGTGTAAGGCAAATCCCGGCAAGGTGGCATATATCCAGATAGGTTCCATAGGTCACTGGGGAGAGATGCATACCTGGCCTCAGAATCTTAACTCGGACAGTTCAAAGGGCACAGTGGTGAAACGTAATAAAAATGGATATAATGAATGCGGAGCGGACGGAGCTGTCAGCGGAAAGGATCCTTCTGCAGAGCTTATAGACGAGTATATAGGCCATTATATTGAAGCCGCTAAGAACGATCAGTGGATCAACATCGGTGTGAGAAAACCCTTCAAAGCTGCAGCTGTTGCCAAGACCAGCGGAACAATCAAGAACGGTTTCGGATTGTTTAATGATATGTTCGGTGTTCAGAGTGATGCCGACAATATGATTAAGTGGAGTAACGAAGGAACACCTAAAGGAAACGGCGGTTCCGGAAGCAATTCCGCAATGCCCGAGTGGTGGAAGACCAATTATTCCGGCGGAGAGTTTGCATACGGAAATCCCGGATACTTTATTGACGACCTTCACTTTATGGATACTCTCAATCAGGTGAGACAGCTTCATACCACCTTCCTTGGACCCTGCTCTGCGGCATCTGAGGTTGGAAAATCAACAGACGATCGTATCAAGGCAATGTCCAAACTTATGGGATACAATTTCGCCATTGATAAGATCAAGAAGCTTGATACCGTATCCAAGACCGGAAATACTTTGGATTTCACTGTTAACAATGAAGGTGTGGCTCCTTTCTACTTTAAGTGGAATGTGAACTTTGCCCTTCTTGATTCCAACAATAATGTGGTATGCGTAAGTAATGCCGCAATGCTTAACAAGTATACATCCGATTTTGCACCGGGACTTACCGATGCCACCGCACAGTTTGATTTTGCAAGCCTTCCCAAGGCAGGTAAATATACCCTCGCAATTTCCGTAAGAGATTCAAAGGATACCAAGAATACCATGAATCTTGCACTCTTTGGAAAGAATGCTGATGGATATTACGGATTGTACGAAGTAACTGTAAAATAATCTGTCTTACATAAAAAGACGGCCGATTTTGTCGGTCGTCTTTTTCGCTGTACTCGCTGTGTTTAAATCAATGATTATTGCAGGAAACTATGAGATTGTATTTGCGTAAAACCACAATCATTGCAGAACGCATTATGATTGAATTCAATTACTGCGGATGCTTAAAACACATGGCTCATGACTCATCGGTAAAACGCAGAATAAAGATTCTTGAAAATTTAATGTCGATATTATAAGTTTTAATTTATGCATGACGCACCCAGTGAGAAAGCGTTGGGGGCGGTGCTGTAATCAAAGGTTTCTACATCAATGGATTTAAAGAAACTCTGCAAATCCTTTGCGGTGAGATCCTCTCGTTTCATAAACTCCTCTGGCATGTCAAAAAGGGCTATTTTAGGATTGACATATCCGTAGAATTTTTCCGGGAAAGAATTATTACCGTGGTGACCGCATTGGACTATGTCTGACATTAGAAGCGTTCCGTACCTGTTTATAAGCATTTTGCTCACGGCATCGGTGTGGCAGTCAGCACATATAAGAGCCGATTTCTCGGGTCCCATAATCTTTAATACGAGAGAGCAGTTGTTGGGGATATCCTTTTTTTCAACAGTTGTAAGGACGTCGTCGTAGGTGTTAAGAATCTCAATGGTGAGACTGCCGTAATCCACTAAGTCGTCTCGCCTTGCGGCGCTCACAACGGAATTTGTGGCGCTTGTGATATAAAAATTGTCGAATTCCTCAATGGTGTCGTAGGACTGGGCAATCAATTTATAATAATTCCTGTCAATCTCCGGTACGACTATCTTATCCACCGTTATATCACCGTAATCCCAGGAAATTCTGTTAAAGGCACCTATATGATCCGCATGATAATGGGTTAAAAACCAACAGTCCACGTGATCCTTTGAGTAGGTATGAATAATGTTCCTTACGGTTTCTTCATTCTCCGGGGAACCGCCGTCTATAAGAACAAGCTTTTCTTCATTAAGGTTATATATGGCATAAAACATACCCTGGTTTTTGGATTCATCACTGAACTGGGTCATAATCCATTCGTTGGAAGAAAAATCTGTTTCGACGGTGGTTGCTTTCTTAAAGAAGTTGTAGCCTTCAAATCTTTTCTTGATGTACCATCCGTTTGCCGCAAGGACGCGTGTCTTATCCGGATTGTCATCGCAAACAAGAATTGAAACCCCGTTATCGTTTAAAAGATTGAAGAAGTCTTTAAGTTCCTTGGAATTTGGAGATTTTTCCAGAATGGTATTATCGGGAAGAGCAAACATGTTTAGAGTGTCGAGACACTGCTCGGGTATGTTTTCCTGCTCGCACAGTATGGCAGCTTTACCATAGAATCCGTAGCTGTTATGAGATACCGGTTTGTTATCTGACAGAATATCTGTTATGGAGTCCTGCGCATCATTCGGTGTTCCCGGTTTGTTTAGGGACTCCTGTGTATCGACGGTTATTCCCGGTTCATGTGAGGAATCATTCGCATCATCTGATATTTCAGTGCTGTTTTGAGACTCCTGTATGTTTCCCGAAACTTCTTCGCTGTCTTGGAAATGTGATTGATTAATCGATGCTTCTTCGTTTTGAAGCTGCCCCAAAATGCCTGCGATTTCGAAGGTTTCAGCGTTTATCTTCGTGACATTGGGAGCTACCTTTAAATGATTGTAGATAAACAATTTTGACTTGGGTAAAACCCCCATAAGAGAGGTTATGTTTATAACAAAGATCAAAGCGATTACAACGGGCGCAAAAGGTATTTTTTTAAGCTGTTCCCTTATGGTAAACTGCCTTCCGATTGCGGCACAGATTATGATTTCCAAAAGAACAATCCATAAAGTCTCCGGGTGCTTAAGCTGCAGAAAACTCTTTAAAAAACCATAGGAGAGGGGATTGAGACATATAACCCCCGACTCCAAAAGAGCCGTTAAAAGCCTGGTCATGAGGTGCCCTTTGATAAAAATTCCGGTTACAACGGAAGTTACAATCATTACAAGAAGTATTATGCTGTATCCCGGATTTAAGAGGACGGTGAACAACACAGAAAGCCCTAAAAGCACACATTTTGATGGGGAAAGTGGACTTATGGTATTTATCCCCATAAAAAACAGGGGAATGAATACACAGGCGGCAACTGATTCCCACCACCAGCCTCTTAAGAATAAAGTTGCTCCGAAAGAAGAAGAGACGGCGCCTCCTATCAATACCACGATGGAAAAAAGGGAAAGGGAATTAATGATAAAACGTTTCTCCTCGCCGTTGACTTTCAAGCTTTCTTTTGAATATATATGCAGAAAAACAAATACGCTTAAATAACTCAATATCAGGATAAGGGGTGGTATAACAGTATGTGCGGCGGTTGAAACGCTTATTCCTGTAATCCTTGAAATGCCTGCCATTACCCCGGACCAGATGTTGTTGGGGAATAATCCGGTTTCTTCGTGAAATATGCCGTTACTTATCATTTTTTTGGCAATGGGAACGGCAACTGTTTCCCTGAATTCAAGGGGCATTTTTCTAAAGAGCATCAAAGCCTGATAAAGAATGTTTATTATCAATAGAACAACAAGAATCATACCTGTCTGTCTCCGGTTCGTTTTTCTGCAATAATAGCATATTTACGGGCTTATTGCAAAGAAAAGGCTTAATGTGCTATCATTATTGGATAAAATGTATTATTATAAAAGAAAAGAGGCATTTAAAAATGAGTAATCAGGATTCAACAAACAATTCACAAAGAAATGTAACGAGACTTTTGGCTGTCGTTATAACCATGGTTCTTGCTGTAGCGGTTTTGGCGGGAATCATTGCCATTAACAAGAAAAACGACAGAGTCAAAACTTCAAATACTTCCGAAGAAAGCACTTTGGAAGAAAACCTTGAATCAAAAAGAGCTACCAAATATAAAGAGGAGCCCGTGGAACCCAATTACGGCGAGTTTATGCCTGACACAGTATCTTCAGGTAACGCTCCCGTAAGCGGATATGCGGACATAGAGATAGAAGGTTACGGAACAGTGACCATCGCTCTTTGCCATGATATAGCTCCCGAAACCGTAGATAATTTTGAAGAGCTTGTAAAGAGCGGTTTCTATGACGGCCTTACATTTCACAGGATTATGGATGGCTTTATGATGCAGGGAGGAGATCCCAACGGAAACGGTACAGGTGGTTCAGGAAAGACCATTAAGGGCGAGTTTTCAGCTAACGGAGTTGAAAATAAGCTTTCTCATGTAAGAGGAGTTGTCTCCATGGCAAGGTCAGCTTCTTATGACAGTGCCAGCAGCCAGTTCTTTATCGTTCAGGGAGACAGTACATTCCTTGACGGCAATTATGCTGCATTTGGATTTGTTGTAAACGGAATGGATATTGTTGATGAAATATGTATGGATGCAGAGCCTATAGACGATAACGGCACCATTAAAGATGAAGATCAGCCTGTTATCACATCCATTACATTAAAATAATCTGAAAGAAATTGTAAGGAGCAGGATTTGGCCGGAAACAGGATATATATCGAAACTGATACATTGCAGTCGGGGATGCTGGTGGATCAGGATATTATCGATTCCAAGGGCCGTCCCATGATCTCGAGGGGATCGGTTCTTGATGATTTCCGTATTGAATATCTTAAACAGCAGGAGCTGAAGGGGATTTATGTACTTCGGGACGATGTTGTGGACAGTACGGACGATGAATCGCTTAGTACCGAGACCAGAGAACTGATAGAAAATACCAGGGTTGAGGACCGCGCCAAGGTTGTATTGAATTCGGCTATTTCCAAACGTATAGGAGAGGGAATACAGTACCTTTTCAATAACACCGATGATGAGAATTTTGTGGAAGAAGCGGGAAATATGGCTTCGGATTTGATGAAGACTATCTCGGACAATAATGCGGTTGCCTTCGATATCAATCTTTTGAGATGCAGCGATGATTATACATTCAAACACAGCGTGGATGTGGCTATGATGTCCATGATCATCGGAAAGAACCTGGGACTGGATGAAAAATCCTTAAGGGATTTGGCTCTCAGCGGACTCCTTCACGATCTCGGAAAGTCTAAGATTCCCCTTGAAATCCTTAACAAAAAAGGAAAGCTTTCGGAAGAGGAATTTGCCCTTATGAAGCAGCATTCCCTTTTCGGTTTTAAAATACTGAAGGAGAGGAATGAATTCAACGATTCCATCCTAAAGGGTGTGCTTCAGCATCATGAGAAGTTAAACGGGAGAGGGTATCCCTTGGGCGTTGGCAAAGACCAGATTCATTATTTCGCCAAGATAATAGCTGTTGCCGATATCTATGATGCGCTTGTTACCGACAGACCCTATAAAAAAGCATATCCCAAGTGTGAAGCGGTGGAGATGCTTATGGCCATGACAGAGGAACTCGACATAGATATCCTTAAAAAGTTTCTTAAATCCGTTATTCTTTATTCGGTGGATGCGAAGGTTGTATTATCAAACGGTGAGATTGCAAGAGTTGTGGCCAATACGGAGAACTCTATGAGACCCAAGGTCGTGGGTCTTAAGTCCGGGAAAATGTATGACATGACCAATGACGTCTCCTGCGCCAGCATTGTGGTGGTGTCGGATTACAATCCCGAGCTTAAAACTTAAGAATCAAATGTAAACACAAACCTGAATAAAAAACAGCAATCCGGTCAAAGCAATTAAAATGTTGCGCTGACCGGATATTTATTATCAAGAAAAAACAAATCAAAGTAATTAATTTGTTGCATTGGCCGAATTAATATTATAAGAAATAATGCCGCTGGAGGCATTCGAGCGTCTCGCACGGTTGCAGTATGTAACTATTACATTACGCGCGAGAGCGCATTCTTAGGGTCGCGTTTTTTATTATATAGGATATTGTGGAGTGATTTCCAATGTAACAAAAAACAACCAGAGCAGTTAACGTTCTGCTCTGGTTGGATTATTTAAAAAGTCTTCGTAACTTAATCTGATTCCTTCTTCAAGTTCTGTCTTGTAGGTCCAGCCCAATGCCTTGGCTTTGCTTACATCAAGAAGCTTTCTGGGGG
>JAILPU010000301.1 GCA_024699395.1 Lachnospiraceae bacterium
GGAAAGATACGGGGACAGACTTGAGATTTTAAGCGGTATTCCTAAGCCCAAGAGAGGCGTTGCAAACGCCAAATCCGACAAAATCAACTGGATGAGGGAGAAGTTCTCCGAAACGGTACCTTTAAATATTGTTTTGAGGACTGAAAAACCACAATTTGTGTCGGGAAAAGGTGATATTCTCATAGACGATTATGATAAAAATATTAAAGAATGGGAGCGTGAAGGAGGCACGGGAGTTCTTTTCACGGATTATGAATCTCTGATAAAAAAACTCGATGAATTGGAAGAAAATGAGCAAAAATAACCTAAAAATGTCCCGAGTTCCCTTGACATATTTGTAAAAAAATTATAAAATTTTACTGTTGTATTTTTATACAATGAAAACTAAATAAGGAGGAGTCCTGTAAAATGCCTACGAGTGCAATTATTGCTTTCGTGGTTATTGCTTTATTGCTGGCTGTCGGCTGTTTCTTTTTGGGAAGATACCTTGGTATCAAGAATGAAAAAGATAAGACAGCTTTGACTATCGGTAATGCCGAGTCCAAAGCCAGATCCATTGTTGATGAGGCAGTAAAAAAGGCTGAGGCTTCAAAGCGTGAATCTTTGCTTGAAATCAAGGAAGAGTCCATCAAGGCTAAAAATGAGATCGACAGAGAGATTAAAGAGCGCAGAGCCGAGGTTCAGCGTGACGAACGCCGTATTCAGCAGAAGGAATCTAATATCGACAAAAAAGCGGATGCCATAGAGAAGCGTGAGGCCGGTCTTGCGGCCAGGGAAGAGTCCCTTAACAAGCTTAAGGATGAACTTTCCAAACTCAATGAGCAGCGCGTGCAGGAGCTGGAGAAAATATCCGGTTTGACCTCTGAACAAGCCAAAGAATACTTGTTGAAAATTGTTGAAGAAGAAGTAAAACATGAAACCGCTGTAATGGTCAAGGAACTTGAGACCAAAGCAAAGGAAGAGGCAGATAAGAAAGCCAAGGATTATGTGGTTTCTGCCATCCAGAGATGTGCTGCAGACCATGTCTCTGAGAGTACTATTTCAGTTGTACAGCTTCCCGGAGATGAAATGAAGGGAAGAATTATAGGACGTGAGGGACGTAACATCAGAACACTTGAGACTATGACAGGTGTTGATCTTATTATCGATGATACTCCCGAAGCTGTAGTTTTGTCCTCATTTGATCCTATAAGACGTGAAGTCGCAAGGATTGCTCTTGAGAAGCTGATTGTAGACGGAAGAATCCATCCCGCAAGGATTGAGGAAGCTGTTGAAAAGGCACAGAAGGAAGTAGAGACCATGATCAAGGAGGAGGGCGAAGCTGCCACACTTGAAGTTGGTGTTCACGGAATTCATCCCGAACTTGTAAGACTTTTGGGTAAGATGAAGTTCAGGACAAGTTACGGTCAGAATGCGTTAAAGCATTCCATAGAAGTATCCCTTCTCTCAGGCTTACTTGCGTCGGAGCTTGGTCTCGATGTAAGACTTGCAAAGAGAGCAGGTCTTTTGCATGATATCGGTAAGGCTGTGGACCATGAGATGGAAGGTTCACATGTACAGCTGGGAGCTGAGCTTTGCCGTAAATACAAAGAAAATGCTACGGTTATCAATGCCGTTGAATCGCATCACGGTGATGTGGAAGCTACATCACTTATTGCATGTATCGTGCAGGCTGCCGATACAATATCTGCTGCAAGACCCGGTGCGAGAAGAGAGACTCTTGAGACTTATACAACCAGACTTAAGAATCTTGAAGATATTGCAAACAATTTCAAAGGTGTAGACAAATCTTTTGCTATTCAGGCAGGTCGTGAAATTCGTGTAATGGTGGTACCTGAACAGGTATCCGATGCCGAGATGATACTTATGGCCAGAGATATTTCAAAGACCATCGAAGATCAGATGGAATATCCCGGACAGATTAAGGTTAATGTCATCAGAGAGAGCAGAGTAATTGATTACGCGAAGTAATACACGCTATAAACTGTGAATAAAAACAATGAGAGAGAACAGTATTGCTGTTCTCTCTTTTATTGCGCAAACAATTATGCTATAATTAGTGTGTTAAAACAAAATTTGTAGACAATTCAAACAATACGCATGGTTAAATGATCGGAGCGGAATATGGATAAGAAGTATATTTCCCGGATGGTATTCCGGTTTTTTAAAAGAAATCCATACAGCGGACACTCGGATAAAGTATTTTTTTTGTATGTCATATTGTCTTTTACATTTGATCTTATATTCTGGTTTTCCGGAATCAAGCAGACAATCGGAAACGATGTGGGATCTTTTACATGGTATGTATTTTTTCCCTTTGTCATCGAGCTTGGTGCGGCAATCTTTAATCTGTTCTTTGCATATGTGATACTGAGATATATAAAAGTACATCCTTTTATCGTAAGTTTAATATACGGTATCATATATTTTGTCATGTTTGCGCCTCATTACTGGCTTCACAGAGATATAAAAACGGCAGTGCTTTTGCTTGCTGTGCCTATTATCTTTTCCGCAATGCTCAATAATTACTTCATAATAATCATTGAAACCGTCTTTGTGTGCGGCCTTTACGGTTTTGTTGTTTACAATATTCCCAAGATTGATACCTTCAGACTTCGTAAAGTAAACAATACGATTCTTCTTTTGTATATTCTTTTTGTACTTATTGTTTTGGGTGTGGGACTTTTGCTCATGTTCTTTATGAGAGACGAAGCAACCGATTCCTACGTTTTAAACAAAAACAAACAGCAGATGAGAAATCACATACTCAGCAGAATGGGTACCGAGATTAAGGCGCCTGTGAATGCGGTGCTGGGCATGAATGAAATGATATTGAGAGAAAGTAAGGTCAAGGAGGCATTGGAGTGTTCCGAGTCCATAGAGAGCGCCGGACGAAGCCTTTTACTAATAAGTGAAGACATTGACGATCTTGTAAATATTGATAACAACGGTGCAGTCACCAACAATGTTGAATATGATCTCAGAGAAGCGGTGCTGGACAGCTTTGAAGCTCTTAATGTAATGAATTTCGGAAGCGATGTCACCCTGAGAGTTGAGAACAATCTTAATATTCCCACAAGATATATAGGCGATGTTAAGAGAATCAAGAGAGTTATCGTTAATCTTGTAAATAACTTTATGAAAAATAAAAAGGAAGGTTACGTTACACTTTCTGTGAATGCCAGAATCAATAACAGGCAGGAGGAAGCTGTTCTTTTATTTACCGTCAGGGACTTGGGAGATACCCTGGCTGAGGAAGAACAGGATTTCCTAAAGGGAGGTATTTTCTCCGAACGCGAAGTTATGTACGCTTCCAATTTTGCCTTGTCCATTACTGAGAGTATAGCCCGTCTTTTAAACGGTAATGTAAATATTAAGAAGGAAGAAAATGTCAGAAATATCCTGGAGGTTTCCATTCCTCAGACCATCGCCGACAAGACTCCCATAGGTGATATAGGGGTGTATATTTCGGAAAACAGCGAAAAGGTTAAGAAAACCGAGATATATCATAAAATTCCCGGAGCAAAAGTACTTGTTATTGACGATGCACCCATTGAACATGAGATTATAAAGGCGTTTTTGAAGGATTATGAGATCGAAGTGGATGATGCCTTTAACGGTATCGAAGGCCTGGAAATGATTCAAAATACCAAATACGACCTTATTCTTATGGATCTTCATATGCCTAAGATGAGCGGATTAGATACTTTTAAAGCCATCAGGGAAAAAGAAAAGGAAGATGATAATCACAAAGTTCCGGTAATCCTAATGACAGCGGATGACGACAGGAACGCCATAGCAGGATATATTACAATGGGATTTTCGGATTTCTTACCGAAACCGGTGGATTCGGAAGTTCTTGGAAAGGTTATTTGCGATAATTACGACAGGCAAAACACAAAAGCAAAAAGGGGGGAGTAACCCATGAAAGTTATAGATAACTTTAAGGGTATCGGCGAGAACTTAAGCGATCGCGCTATTGATACCGCATCGGGAAGCCTTAAAATTTTATATGTCCCTGCCTTTGCATTATTCTTTTTGGGGAACCTGATATGGCTTTTGGGCTTTTACAATAATTTTACGGAGCCTATGAAGGCGTATCATTTGTATGTGGCATATCCTTTTGCACTTCATTCGGTTCTTGTGACCATTCAGAATATTTGGAGAAAACTGTGTAAGGCGTCTAAACTGAATGCGTTAAAAAAGGACGGTGTGATTTACGCATTTGTGGGTTCTTTTATGTTAAGCCTTCAATATGTCCAGTATATATTTTTCCAAAGAGAGATTCCTGCCAGCATTATTATTCCCGTAATGGCGTTTTTGTTTGCGGTTATCTGCATGAACTTTAAGTGGAATATTTTCCTTATGATGTGGAATTTGCTGGCTTTTTGGCTTATATACAGGGGCTTGGGGAAAAAAATCATATTACGACCCAATATTATCCCCGACTATATCAAGCTGGTATTTGGATGCTATATCATTATCATGATATGCATTATCACCAATCTCTTGTATTATGTAAGACACAATATTAAAGCTGATTCCGATGCACTGAGTGAATCTCAGAAACTTAATACCCAGATGGTACTCAATCTGGGACAGAATCTCAGAAATCCCATTAATGTAATAACCGGTATGGTTCAGTCAATATTAAGAAGAGACAGGAATCCGGCGGTCAGGGATTATGCTTACAATGTAAGAGATTCGGTTTACAATCTGAAATCCGCGGTGAACGATCTTATGGATCAGATAGGAATCGAGCTGGGGGCTATAGGCGTTAAAAGAGATGATATCAATATCAAGAAGCTTATAAGCGATTGCGCTGTAAAAGCCAGACTTGAGTGCGAGGCTTTCGGTAAGGGGTTCAATATTTACTGCAGCAGCGATCTTCCCTCAAGACTTTTATTGGACGAATTAAGAACAAGACTTGCCATCACCAACCTTATTAATTACACAAGAAGACATACAACGGTGGGAACGGTGACTTTGGGTTTCTTTTCCAATAAGAATCCTGACGACGAGACGGTAAATCTTGTGGTTAATATTTCCAATGATACAGAGGGCGTGGAAAAAGAGGACGCTGACAATATAAGAAGTATTCTTAAAAGCGGAGGCAATTTAAGAGCCAAGGATATTGAGGGATGCGTGGAAATATTTCACGCTGTTAAACTGGCGGAGTCTCTGGGGGGAAGAGTGTATTTTGACAGTATCCCCGATAAAGGAATGACCTTCGGTGTAGAGATAAATGCTGTTGAGATTGATGGGACTCCTGTGGGGGAAGTGGAAAGCTTCATAAATGATTCTCATAAGAGAGTGGAATATACGGACAGCTTTAAGGCTGAGGGCAAAAAACTTCTTCTGGTGGATAATGAGAAATTGGATTTCTGTATTATAGAAGAGCTTTTGAGCAAAACAGGAATGATTCCGGAATATGCAAGGGACAAAGAAGAGTGTCTTGCCAAGGTGAAAGAAAATAAATACGACATTATAATGATTGGTAATTTCCCTCCCGAGCTTGACGGTATTGAGACCTTTAAAGAGCTGAAGACTCTTGGAGGCAAGAACGCGAACGTACCTGTTATCGCTTTGTCGGAAAGCCATCTTGTAAGAAGCAGACATAAATATCTTGATGCGGGATTTAACGATTATATTTCCAAGCCCATTGACGATATAATGTTCTTTGGTCTTTTGGCTTCATACTTGTCCAAAGATCAGGCAGCCGCAGCGGGAAATTGATAATTATAAACATTTGTACTTAAGCCGGTGAATCAAACCTGTTTTGTCAGGTGAGGTCGCCGGCTTGTTTTTAATTCATAAACTCCGTTCCGCTAAAGATACCCATTTGCGCGAACAGAATTATGAGTATACGCCGATTATACCAAAGTTTGCGCTGTATAAAAAAAGCTTGAGAAATGTAAATCCATATAGTATCATATGTCATGTATGATTGTATACGATTATCCAAGGATATAATATGGAGGTTTTATGAAAGCTTATCGAGAGATGTCATCAAATGAAATCAAGGAGATTTACGAAGAACTTAAGGCACAGTATGAGAAGAGCAAGGCTCTTGGTCTTAAGCTTGATATGTCCAGGGGAAAGCCTGCTATTGCACAGCTTGATCTTGGAAGAGATTTCCTGGATTGCCTCAATAAGGACAGCGATTACAAATCTGAGGCGGGAGTGGATGTTCGAAATTACGGTATTTTGGACGGTATTCCCGAGGCTAAAAGACTTATGGCTTCTATTATGAATACCCAGCCTGAGAATGTAATAGTATGCGGTAATGCTTCCCTTAACATAATGTATGATATGATTGCCAGAAGCATGATCTTCGGCGTTTTGGGTGAAACTCCCTGGTGCAAGTTGGATAAGGTTAAATTCCTTTGCCCCGCTCCCGGATATGACAGACATTTTGCCATAACCGAAAGCTTTGGTATTGAGATGATAACTGTTCCCATGCTTCCCACAGGTCCCGATATGGATATGGTGGAAGACCTTGTATCAAAGGATGAAACCATAAAGGGTATCTGGTGCGTTCCCAAGTATTCAAATCCTCAGGGAATTTCATATTCCGATGAGACGGTAAAGAGATTTGCCAATCTTAAACCGGCGGCCAAGGATTTCAGAATTTTCTGGGACAATGCCTATGCGGTTCACGACCTTTATCAGGATGACAAGGATGAGATTCTTGACATTCTTTCGGAGTGCAAGAAGGCCGGCAATGAGGACATGGTGTACGAATTCACATCAACCTCCAAAATTTCCCTTGCAGGTGCAGGTATTTCCGCAGTGGCAACATCCGCAAACAATATTTCAATGATAAAGAAAATAATGACAGTTCAGACCATCGGTTACGATAAGGTCAATCAGCTGAGACATGTACGTTATTTTAAAGATATGAACGGAATTAAAGCTCACATGGAAAAACATGCGGCTTTATTGCGTCCTAAATTTGAGGCTGTATTAAAGGTGCTTGAGAGAGAATTGGGTGAAATCGGTATCGGAAGCTGGACAACACCCAAGGGCGGTTACTTTATTTCCTTTGAAACAATGGATGGATGTGCAAAGCGTGTTATCGAGCTTTGTAAGGAAGCAGGTGTAACCATGACGGGAGCAGGCTCCACCTATCCCTACCACAAGGATCCCAAGGATTCCAATATAAGAATCGCACCTTCTTTCCCCACACCCGAAGAGATGGAACAGGCTACAGATCTTTTCGTTCTCTGCGTGAAGTTGGCTACTCTTGAAAAGCTTATGGCTTAAAAGCTTTTTCTTCCAATAGAGGGTTGTGTGTGTTATACTTGATTTTGGTACAACCGTGAAAAATTTTGGTTGTCATGCCGGGTTTTGGAAGGAAAGGTAAGATTTCATGGCTGACAGGGTATCCGTGACGGATCCTAAGCGAAGGAAAAGGATTAACAGATTAAAGAAAATCATCCTTGGTACCGTGGCATTTTTGATAATCACTCCCTGTGTTATCAGTCTTGTGGTAACGGCAATATTATTCAGGGAAAAGAATATAAATAAAGCATTGAGAGCTGAAAACAAAGCCTTAAGCGAGAAGGCAACACTTTTTCAGTCAAAGCTTGAGGAATTGTCTCTTACGCCGAGTACCGACAAAGAGTTTGCAGGTATTTCGGGGGACACCATCGATACCAAAATATCGGAAAGTCCCGTGAGTTATATAGAGGAACCTGAAGCAAAACATAAGGTTTATCTCACTTTTGATGACGGTCCCAGTATATATACCGAGGAGATTCTTGATATCCTGGATGAATACGGGGTGAAAGCCACTTTTTTCGTGCAGGGAAAAGAGGACGAAAATTCTGTTAAAAGGCTTAAGGATATTGCAGCCGGAGGTCATACCATAGGCATGCACTCCTACAGTCATAAGTACAGCGAGATTTATTCTTCTCTTGATGACTTCGCACAGGATTTTGCCTTGATAAGAAGTTATATATATGACAACTGCGGGGTACAGAGCGTTTTCTATCGTTTTCCGGGAGGAAGCTCCAACAACGTCAGCGATATAGATATGCATGTATTTGCGGATTATCTTGCGGGTCAGGATGTGGTATTTTTTGACTGGAATGTTTCATCCGGAGATGCGGGTAAGCAGAAACTTTCCAAGGATGCCATAGTGAGAAATTCTCTTTTGGGAATTGAAGACAGACAGGAGAATGTGATTCTATTCCATGACAGCAGTTCAAAGCATTCTACTGTTTTGGCATTGCCGGAGATAATTGAGAGTATTCAGGCGATGGATGACACGGTCATTCTGCCTATAACGGCTGCCACAAAGCCGGTTCAGCACATTAAATGATCAAATGAACGGAGGTATTGGTACATGGGGTTTTTCTCAGACTTGAGAGAGGATCTTGCACAGGCTGTGAATGAGATGGTACCTGAAGAGGGGATGGAGAACGAACTTGAGAATACAAGTGATTCTCCTGAATCATCAGAGGAAACCGATTTGGGGAAGATGCTGGAAAATCTTACCGGAGACGACATTCCCACAGATGAGGAGAAGTCGGAGGACGACAGTTTATTAGAGGAAGCTGTAAACGAAGTTTTTAATACAGAAAAAACAGAAGATATAAAAGACGATTCCGCTGTTAGCAAAGATCAGGGGAAGATTGAGACGGAATCGGTTAAAGAGGAAGAGAGTAAAGAGGGATCCGGAATAATGAACAAAATATCATCGGCTATTTCAAATCAGAGAGCGCTTGACGAGACAAGCGTTATCGGAGGGGGAATGTCCATAAACGGAGATATTACCACAGAGGGCTCACTTGAGATTGTGGGAAGTGTTAACGGAAATATCGATGTTCAGGGCAAGCTTAACGTTACCGGATATATAACCGGTAATTCAAAGGCTTCCGAGGTTTATGCGGAGGGAGCTAAGATTAACGGCGAGATAATAAGTGAGAAGGCTATCAAGATAGGAGCAAGTACCGTTATCATCGGAAATATTTCTGCACAGAGCGCAGTTATTGCAGGTGCTGTAAAGGGTGATATCGATGTAAAGGGACCTGTTGTGCTTGATGCTTCAGCTATTGTTATGGGTAATATCAAGTCCAAATCTGTTCAGATCAATAACGGTGCGGTAATAGAGGGTATGTGCTCACAGTGCTATGCTGATGTCAGCCCCACATCCTTCTTTGATGATTACAAACCCGAAAATAAAAAATCTAAATAGAGTATTGTTGAAAGGCTGTATAATATGAGCAGGATTTTATTAAAGCTTAGCGGTGAGGCCCTTGCGGGGGAAAAGAAAACCGGTTTTGACGAGGAAACAGTAAGAGGAGTTGCTCTTCAGGTCAAGGAACTGGTGGATTCCGGTATTCAGGTCGGTATCGTAACCGGAGGCGGAAACTTCTGGAGAGGAAGAACAAGCGAAAACATCGACAGAACAAAAGCAGATCAGATTGGAATGCTTGCCACTGTTATGAACTGTATATATGTATCGGAGATATTCAGATCCGTTGGTTTGATGACGGCGGTACTTACTCCCTTTGAGTGCGGTTCCTTTACAAAGCTTTTTTCCAAGGACAGAGCAAATAAATATTTTTCAAGGGGTATGGTGGTATTCTTTGCGGGAGGAACGGGACATCCCTATTTTTCCACAGATACGGGAGTCGTTCTCAGAGCGGTTGAGGTTGAGGCCGATATGATTCTTTTGGCAAAGTCCATCGACGGCGTATATGATTCGGATCCTGCCAAGAATCCCGATGCCAAGAAGTATGATGAGGTTCCCATCGATGAGGTTATAGCAAATAACCTTCAGGTGGTGGATATGACCGCTTCAATTCTTGCGAGAGACAATAAGATGCCCATGCTTGTTTTCGGACTTAACAAGGAGAACAGCATTATCAATACCGTGAAAGGAAAATTTGACGGCACCCGCGTGACCGTATAAAACAGGAGAGCATATGGACGAGAGAGTAAAAGTATATGACGATAAAATGCAGAAGGCAGTAAACTTTTTAGAGGCTGATTTTGCAGCAATCCGTGCGGGAAGAGCAAATCCCCACGTTCTTGACAAATTAAGAGTTGATTACTACGGAACACCCACTCCCATTCAGCAGGTGGGTAACGTAACCGTTCCCGAAGCGCGTATCATTCAGATTGCACCATGGGACAAAACACTTTTGAAGGCTATTGAAAAGGCTATCCTTACATCCGACATCGGTATTAATCCTTCCAATGACGGTTCTGTAATAAGACTTGTTTTCCCTGAACTTACAGAGGAAAGAAGAAAAGATCTTGTTAAGGATATCAAGAAAAAGGGTGAGGACGGAAAAGTTGCTGTCCGCAACATCAGAAGAGACGGAAACGATGCTTTCAAGAAACTTCAGAAAGCTGAGATAAGTGAGGACGAGATCAAGGAATTGTCGGATGAACTCCAGAAGATTACCGACAAGTATATCAAGGATATTGATTCCATGATCGACGCAAAATCCAAGGAAATAATGACAGTATAAAAAGCGCAAGGGGTGAGTGCTCAGGCAGTCACCCCCGTGTTATTTCGTTTTGTCTGCCGGGGAGTATGTAGCGAACTTGCGAGATCTGTCTGACACGGCACCGTGATTTAACAGAACGAAAAACCGACTGCCGGTTGGGATGATATTCCAATCTGCAATCGACTTGATTTTAACATATAGGAGCATGATTATGACTGATGAACGCTGTGTTCCCAATCACGTTGCGATAATTCTTGACGGGAACGGGAGATGGGCAAAGGCCAAAGGTATGCCCCGTAATCTGGGTCATGTCCAGGGCGCAAAAAATGTGGAGATTATCTGTGAGACGGCATACAAGATGGGAATCAATTATCTTACAGTGTATGCTTTTTCCACGGAGAACTGGAACAGACCGGATGATGAAGTGGAAGCTCTTATGAAGCTTCTTCGCAACTATCTTGTGAATTGCATTAAGACCGCCAATAAAAACAGGATG
>JAILPU010000025.1 GCA_024699395.1 Lachnospiraceae bacterium
ATACTTGATGTGTTAGAATTGTCAGAGTCGGTAGTTGGAGCAATCCCGGATATGGATAACAGACCATCGGCATACATAGACAAATATTTAAATAAAACTAAAAAAAGAGCTCGCAAAACTCATGCTAACAGTCAAATTGAGTTCAAGTGGGGTGACGAAGAGTGAATAAATTTGCAGAAGTTATTTTGTGGGGAACGCGTATAGGCATACTCCATCTGCCGGATAATGAGCCGTTTGCGGAATTTGAATATGACAGACGCTTTGTTGAAAGCGCAGGGCGAATCGGAATTGAGCCATCTCCGATTAAAATGCCTTTGGACAACAGAGTGTACCGATTTCCCGACATAGGAGAGTCGTTTATGATGTAACCAATCGCTGGTTAAAAGCACATCAGATGACCATTAATGGTAAAACCGACGGAATAACAGGAGATGATTTGCTTTCTGTCGGTCGCACCATGGAGATTAGCACTGCCAAAATAGAAAGAATAATTGACGATGTAAAATCAGCAGTTCAAAACTGGGAAAAAATAGCTGACAAAAACCATATCAAGACAAGCACAATAGACATGATTTCCAATATAATTAATCTAACAGGAAAAACGTTATGATGAGTGACGGCGTCACTACCGCGATTCCCGTATTTGCCGGCTCTATCGCTCGTCACAGACCTGGAAGATGAAAAACTTCAGGTAGTAGCTTTCGTCCACATTCATCATTATGGGATGATCCTTGGACTGAGTCCTGAATTCAATCTGGCGAAGGCGCTTGTGAGCGCTTTTGGCAGCCTGAAGTATCGTGGTTTTAAAAAGGTCCTCCGTCATAAAATGCGAGCAGGAACAGGTGGCAAAAATCCCACCGTCGCGCACCAGTTTCAAACCCTTTATATTAATTTCCCTGTAACCCTTTATTGCGTTTTTGGTAGCGGTTCTTGATTTGGTGAAAGCCGGAGGGTCCAGTATCAGAACATCGTACCTCTTTCCCTCCTCATAAAGCCCGGGAAGTTCATCAAGTACATTGGCACACCTAAACTTCACACGGTCCGACAAGCCGTTTAACTTTGCGTTTCTTTCGGCCTGTTCCACCGCAAATTCGGAAATATCAAGACCAAGGCAGGAATCGGCGCCACCCAGACCGCAGTTTAGAGCAAAGGTGCCCATGTGGGTAAAACAATCCAGTGCATCCACCTTCATCCCCGCATCATGCATGTTTTTTACTATATTCTGCATAGCCAGCCTGTTGTATTTCTGATCGAGAAAGAATCCTGTCTTCTGACCGTTTTTCACATCGATAAGATATCTGACACCGTTTTCTTCGATTTCAACATCGGTATCAAATTCTGCACCTATAAATCCCTTGTGAGGATTAAGCCCTTCCTTTTTTATGACATTTGCGTCAGAACGTTCAAACACGCCCTTTATTATGATACCGTCTTTCTCAAGTATCTTTTTTAACTCATCGACGATAATCTCCTTAAAAGCATCCATCCCAAGGGACAAACACTCTATTACAAGCACATCCTCATATCTGTCGATAACAATACCCGGAAGCCTGTCCGCCTCACCGAAAACAAGCCTTGCGGCGCGAAGGTCCTTGGCGTTCATCACACATTTCCTGTACTCCCACGCATCCTTCACTCTTTTTGCAAAAAACTCTCTGTCCACAGATACATTTACATCACGGGTGAGCATCCTTATCCTTATAACGGAATTCAGGTTTATAACTCCTTTTCCCATGGGATATCCGTCAAAATCAAAAACGGATACCACTTCGCCGTTTTCGAAGTCTCCCTCCATCTTGTCTATCTCGTTGTCATATATCCACATTCCACCGTTTTTTAAGAAACGGCCCTCTCCCTTTTTAAGGGTTACCAAACAACTCATTTTAAGGCTTCCTTCCTCCGCAGATGTTGACTTTTACCGCGGGTTAGTGTATCATTTCTAATGTTATTTATCGGCGTGTGGCTCAGTTTGGTAGAGCGCTACGTTCGGGACGTAGAGGCCGCAAGTTCGAATCTTGTCACCTCGAGTAAGTATTTACAAGGGTTTCGGGATTTACCGAAGCCCTTAAATTATCCCTACTTCTAACTTTATTCTAACTTTTTCTTTTATTTCCACATTTTTACATCACATCATGGAATAAACCTCTGTGGATCCTGTTATGGTTTATTGTTACTCTTTCTTATTTTCCTTATTATTCTTATTTTTCTTA
>JAILPU010000222.1 GCA_024699395.1 Lachnospiraceae bacterium
ACAAGGGATGCGCATCTTCTGTAATGCCGGGCGTAGGTTTCGCAATGTAAAAATTCCTTCCTGTACTTCACAGCATTTTCCCTTAAGATATCAAGTATTTCCTTGGATTTCATCCTGTGGGTATAATAAACAATAATATAATCAAGGCATACCTTGCACAAGGAGCTGTATGCCACATCCTCAAGCTCACTGTCAATCCCTTCAAAGAGTCCCGCAATCTTCTTGTAAGTCAAAACTGCGCTCATCTTTCTGGGAGTAAGGGTTGTCTTAATGGTGGATACTCCTCCCGTATCCAGAGAATAATGATACAAAGCCACGGGATCGTAGGCAATGCGCTCGCAAAGTCTTATGTACCTCACATTAAAATGAAGATCCTGTACCGCTCCCAGCTCCGTGTCAAACAAAAGTCTGTTATCTCTTATAACCTTCACGGAATACAACTTATTCCAGGCATATCCGCAATAATAATCGGGATTTAAAAGTATCTTAAGAGCCGTCCTCTTGTCCATCACCTGAAGTTTCCCATTCCTGTTCATTATCATGCTTGAACAGAAGTGACCGCATATACTAAGATCCGCATTGTTGTCTTCTCTTATCTTTAAAAGCTTTTCAAGGTAATCAGCCTCCACATAATCATCGGGATCCGGGAAAATAATATATTCTCCCTTTGCATTTTCAATACCGCAGTTTCTGGCACTGGAAAGTCCCCCGTTTCCCTTGTGTATCACCCTGATCCTGTCATCCTTTTGTCCCCACTCATCGCACTTTTTCCCGGATTCATCGACAGAACCGTCGTCCACAAGTATAAGTTCCCAATCGCTGAAAGTCTGATTGATAAGGCTTTGTATGCACTTATCCATATACTTTTCCATATTGTAGACACAACAAACAACCGTAATCATCCCTCACCCCTCCGGTCTTCGAAAATGTGGTTAAATGTTACCATTTTTTGATATTTTATGCAAATTAAGGGCTGCCCTTTCGGGCAGCCCCTTACACTATGTAGTCTGTTATTTAGTTACTCAATATCCCGAATCCGGCATTCTGTTACTTACATTACATAGCATCTCAATTCTGTATTCCGTTTTATACATTCGTCCAAAACTCGGATTCGAAATTTACACAGTCCACAAATAATCTTAGACCTAATCCTTTGCTAATATACAATCCTCAATTCAGTGTGATTGTGATTATTTCACAATCTTAAGGTATACTCTCGATGTGAGAAGATATATCAGTCCGTAGAACAGTAAGAATACCACCAATACCACTCCTGCGGATTTGAAGAAATATGATGCATCCGTAAGATTGAATATCTTAAGGAGCTGGCGTAACATCTTGGAAGCCACAAGCACATGAACCACAGCCACACCAACGGGAAGGAAGAAAACTGTGAGCACCTGACTTTGAATGCAGCCTTTAATCTCTTTGTTCTCCATGCCCACCTTCTCCATAATCTGGAAATTGTTTCTGTCCTCAAAGCCTTCGGAAATCTGCTTATAGTAGATGATAAGAGCGGTTCCCAAGATAAAGATCATTCCCAAAAAGATTCCCAGGAAAAACAGTCCGCCGTACATACTTAGGAATTCATCTACCGCAGAGGCTTTATAATCTGCCATACTGCTTTTTGCCTCCGGGTCGACAGAGTAAATCGCAGCATCATAACAGCTGTGTACAGCGCCACAGGCTTCCTTTTGAACTTCCTTTGACTCATTGAAATCGGCATATATGTTAATAAACTTGGGGAAATTTGCCAGACGCGCTATCTCGTTTATCTCATTTTCATCCTTACATACACCATAAAAGCAATACTCTCTTATGCTGGCAAAATCCAAAGGACTGTTTTCTTCGGGGGGAAGATAACCCTTTACGGTATACTCTTTGTCCGCAAAACGGATAACATCGCCGAAATCACTGCTTCCCTTGAATATATAAAGCTCACTGCTCTCGGGGCGCTCAAATTTCTGTTTAACATTCTCGGGGAGATTGTCGTAGGGTATCAGGAAAAATCCTGTGTTGGTATCAACGCCCTCTGCAGCTTCAAAACGTCCCTCCCCAAGATATGTATAAAAACCGCTGATAGAGCTGTATACCCCTAAATTCTTTAATGTAAGGCCGGTATCAACAAATGCTTTTTTGAAAGCCTCCTCAACAACACTGTTGTCATCAACCTTGTAAGTTCTAAAAGACCCTCCCAGATCGTTGGGATATCTGGAATCCACCTCATTATCGATTCCCACATACATGGCAACGGTTGTGGAGAGAGTAACCAATACCATTGCTGACAAAATTGAGATTGCCGCAAGCCCCGCCGCATTCTTTTTCATTCTGTAGATCATCTGGCTCACGGATACGAAATGCTTCGTGTTGTAGTAATAATTTTTATTCTTTTTAAGGGCTTTTAAAAGTACGATACTTCCCACTGTAAAAAGAAAATATGTGCCGGCTATTACCAGCATAACAGCTATAAAGAATTTTCCTATGGCAGCCAGAGCATCCTTTGTGGTAAGTGCTATGTAGTAACCTGCCCCAAGGAATGCAAGTCCCATGATAAAAGAAAGCCATTTGGACTTGGGCTCTCTCTCTCCCGCTTTTGCGCTGGACATAAGTTCAAGGGGATTGCACACAAGAATCTGGATAATATTGTAAATCAAAATGATTAAGAAGATTCCCAGGTATACGATCAATGTTACCACCACTGCCTTGGGGATTATCTTAAATCCATAATGAACATCAAAGTCAAGTATCCTTAAAAGGATATCCATAACAAGCTTTTCAAAAACAGCACCGAGAACAATTCCAAGTCCTACAGCCGCGCCGCACACATAAATTGTTTCCAAAAACATGATACGGCTGATATGACGTTTCTCAAGTCCCAGCACATTATACAATCCCAGCTCAGTCTTTCTTCTTTTCATAAGAAAACTGTTGGCATAAAAAATAATAATTGCAGTAAAAATACCTATAACGGAAGCACCGAATCTCATAATAAGAGACAAATCTCTTCCACCGGTCAGTATCATATCGTAGAGTCCGGGATCCAACGCAATATTTAAAAGGATAAAGAACATTGCCACGCTCACCATACCCGTTAAAATATAGGGAAGATAGAGACCTCTGTTCTTTTTCATATTGTCAAAAGCAAGGCTCGCAAAAATCTTTTTATTCATTTTTGTCACCGTCCTTTGAAAGAAGCACCAAAGTCTGGGATATCTTCTCGTACATCTCATCCTTGGTCTGGTTTGCTCTGTAAATCTGATGGAAGACTTCTCCGTCCTTCATGAAAAGTACCCTCTTGGCATGGCAGGCAGCCTTGACACTGTGGGTAACCATAAGGATTGTCTGTCCTTCATCATTGATCACGTTAAAGAGCTTTAAGAGACTGTCAGCGGAGTAGGAATCGAGAGCTCCCGTAGGCTCATCCGCAAGAATCAGGGTAGGATTAACGATTAATGCTCTTGCCACCGCAGCACGCTGTTTCTGTCCTCCACTCACCTCGTAAGGATATTTGTCCAAAAGTTCGCTTATTCCAAGTTTATTTGCTATGGGCTCCAAAAGAGCATTCATCTCATCATATTTCTTTCCCGCAAGTACTAAAGGTAAGAAGATATTGTCCTTTAAGGAAAAGGTATCAAGGAGATTGAAATCCTGGAAAACAAAACCAAGGTTCTTTCTTCTGAAAGCGGAAAGCTCCTTCTGGGTAAGAAGGCTTATATCCTTTCCCTTAAGAAGAATGCTTCCCTTTGTGGGAGTATCCAAAGATGCAAGGATATTTAACAGTGTGGTCTTACCTGCTCCGCTCTCACCCATTATGGCAACATATTCACCTTCCTCAACAGAAAAATTAACATCCTTCAAGGCCTCAACCTTGTTTCCTCCGAATCTGGTAGAGTATACTTTTTTAAGATTTTTAACTTCAAGTAACATATGGTCCTCCGTATTTCTTTGCATAATGTTTTTCTTTACACTCATATATTAACAAAAGAAGGGAATGTAAAACCATTTATCAGTCTTACATTCCCCGTATCATTTCTTACATTTTTGTAAGTTTAGGTCAATCCATATACTTTTGGGGCTTTTCTGTCCCCAGATCGATGCATACTCTCGTCCCCACTCCCACAGTGGATTCTATGGTGAGGGAATGGTTCATTCTCTTAAGTATGGTATCGCACAAGTAAAGTCCTATTCCCGTAGCCTTCTTGTCAAGCCTTCCGTTAAAACCGGTGAAGCCTTTTTGAGTTACTCTGGGAATATCCTCTTCTCTGATACCTATTCCCGTATCCTCTATGACAAGAGTGCTCTCCCCTCTTTTATATATGGTGACGCCCCCTTCTTTCGTATACTTTAAAGCGTTGGAAAGAATCTGCTCGATTACAAAAGAGAGCCACTTCTCATCTCCCACCGCAGTCAGTTCAAAATCCTTAAGGTCCATCTTAAGCTTCTTGACGATAAAGACGTAGGCGTACTTTCGAACGGCCCCCTTTACCACGTCCACCACATTTACATTATTAAAAACATAATCGTTTTCCGCATTGAAAAGTCTTACGGAGGTGAGCACCATCTCCACATACTGCTCTATCTCAAAGAGCTCCATTTTGAGTTTTCCTTTATCCTCAAATTCGGAATTCTCCATAATAAGCTTGGCCGCAGCTATGGGGGTTTTGATCTGGTGTACCCACATGGTGTAATAATCCAGTTTTTCCCTGTCAAACTCCCCCGCCTTTAAGGTAAGGTCGTTGTTAAGTCTGGCCAAAGTCTTAAGAGCGTCGGTGTACATTTTTTCCGTAATGTCCCTTGGCTCGGGGTATAACGCTATGTTCCCCGGGTCGTTCATAAGTGCCAAAAGCCTGTTACGGTTTTCTCTTTCCCTGTAGGCATTTACAATCCCGCATATAACTCCCACCGCCACAAATAAAAACAGGCCGTAGCATATCGCCATTTTGTCAAAGCGATATGCAAAACCCAGCCCGAGATAAAGCAAACCGAATATAAAGGGATAGATATAGATACCCTTTTTCATATTTTATACCCCAACCCCTTTTTGGTTATTATAAAATCTTCAAGTCCTATTGCTTCCAGTTTTTTCCTTAAACGGTTTATATTAACCGTAAGAGTATTGTCGTCCACATACTCATCGTTTTCCCAAAGTCTTACCATAATGGCATCTCTACTCACCACCTTACCCTTATTTTCCATAAGAGTCATGATGATCCTGTTCTCATTCTTGGTAAGTTCCACCTTCCCGTCCTTAAATCTTATCCAGGCCTCTGTGGGGGAAAACATGGCGCCGTTGTGTTCATAAAGTTCCGCGCCCTGTGCAAGCTCGTAGGTGCGCCTAAGTACAGCGCGGATTTTAGCCGTTAAAACCATGGGGTCATAGGGCTTTTCCATATAATCATCCCCGCCCATGTTCATGGCCATAACTATATTCATATTGTCAGAGATACTTGTTAAGAATATGATGGGCACCGAAGATATTTTTCTGATCTCGCTGCACCAGTAAAAGCCGTTCTGGAAGGGAAGATTTATATCCATAAGAACAAGCTGGGGATTAAAGAGCGCAAATTCCTTCAAAACATTTTCAAAATCCTTTGCGCATAAAGCTTCGTAATTCCAGCTTTCCAGAAGCTTTTTGGTATTTTCGGCTATGACCTCATCATCTTCCACAACAAGTATCCTGTACATATGTAAACCTCATTTAAAACGGTATATCAGATATTCAAAAATTCACCCAGATCCTCAAAGCTTCCGTGGGGAAGTTCATTGATGTCCTCGTTGTTGGGATTGATAAGACAATCCGTCAAAATAAACACATCTATCCCCGCTTTCTTTGCCGCCGTATCCTCAACGGCATCGTTGCCCACCATGAGGCATTCCTCGGGGTTGGCATTTATTTTTTCAAGAATCTCGGTATAATACCCGGGATTGGGCTTGGCGTAGGTTGAATTTTCGTAGGTGGTTATATGTTCGAAATCCTCCTCCTTAACTCCGGCCCACCCCATACGGGACAATACCGCAGTTCTTGGGAAAAGGGGATTGGTGGCAAGTATAACCTTG
>JAILPU010000078.1 GCA_024699395.1 Lachnospiraceae bacterium
AGCGATACAGCTTTAGAACAAGCGGCAGAGGAACACGGTATGGAGGAGATTAAATAGGAAGTGCGAAAATGGATATTTACAAAACAGTAAGAGCACCTCCGCGGGAAAAGATAATAAAGTAAAAAGAAAGCGAACACTATTTCGGAATTGCGAAATAATGATCGCTTTTTTTAATGCAGATTGGGAGGTGAAAACATAAGTAATTATAACCTGAAAAGCTTAATCACATGGATGGGAAGCAAGGCGGCATTAAAGAACGACATATTAAATTCCATTCCTCTTGGCTGTAACAGGTACATTGAAGTATTCGGAGGCGGAGGCACAATCCTTTTGACAAAAGAACCGCATAAGTTTGAGGTATATAACGATTTTAATTCAGATCTTGTAAATATGTTCAGGTGCGTGAAGGAAAAGCCGTTGTCCTTTTTCAAGGCATTAGGTCTCTTTCCGCTAAACAGCCGAGAAGAGTTTAAACTGCTATTGCAATTTATGCAGGGTGCTGAGCCTGACTTTTCAATGATAAAGGACGAGATGGAGGTCGCAACCACAGAATTTACAGGAGATGAGAGGGATAAGCTCATAGAATGCTTGGAAGGCCGGGCAAAGATTTACGATGTTGAGCGTGCTGCCACATTTATAAAGCTGCACAAATACAGCTATGGCGGCGGAGGACGAAGCTTTGGCGGACAGCCTCTTAATCTTGCAAGCACATTGGAATTGGTATATGCAATACATAAGCGGCTTCAGAATGTGGTAATTGAGAACAAAGACTTTGAACCGCTCATAAAAACCACAGACAGAATAGACAGTTTTTTCTATCTGGATCCGCCGTATGTGAATACGGAAGACCACTATGATGTACTGTTTCCCACAGAAGACCACCTGCGGCTTTTCAATGTTGTAGACAATATCGATGGAAAGTTCCTGATGTCATATAACGACTGCGAATTCATAAAGGATTTGTATAAAAAGTACTTCATAGTAGAGGTTTCGAGAATAAACTCACTTGGACAAAGATACAATCCGGGTGGTGAGTTTAAGGAATTGTTAATAGCCAATTTCGATATAAACGAGAGGCGTAAATTTGCACCGAGGCAGCTAAGCTTTATAAAGGAAATGCAGGATATAAACCTGCTTAAAGATTACAGAGCCAAGAGAGACAACCATTACACATACTATGTATCTTACGCCTTGAAGGACAAGCCGGATGCAAAGAGCAAAAACGATGAAGATACGGCAAATTAGTCAAAATCAGCTTTAGGAGCAAGAAAAAACAGGATCAAAAAATGCGTGTACTCCGAAAAAGGATAGTTTGCACTATCGGAAAAGGAGAAATAATGATAAGATTTTTTGATATGTTTTCAGGCATAGGCGGTTTTCGGGCAGGTCTTGAACGAACCGAAGGCTTCAAATGTGTGGGACATTGCGAGATTGACAAGTATGCAAACAACAGCTATTGCAGTGTTTTTAATACGAAAGATGAGGTGTATTTTAATGACGCAACAAAACTTAACCCAAAGGATATCACCGACTTTGATCTGCTTTGTGCGGGATTTCCCTGTCAGAGCTTTTCTGTCGCAGGGAAAAGACTCGGATTTGACGATGCAAGAGGAACGCTTTTTCTCGAAATTGCCAGAGTTCTTAAAGAGAAAAGACCTAAATATTTTCTGCTTGAGAATGTTCCCGGACTGCTTAACCATGACAAAGGGAAGACTTTCACCGTCATCCTCTGCACGCTATCAGACCTGGGGTATGGTATTGAATGGCAAGTGCTTAACAGTGCCGATTTTGCTGTCCCCCAAAGCAGAAAAAGAGTGTATCTTGTCGGATATCGTGATGAGCGATGTGCCGGAAAAATACTACCTTTCACGGACTGCAACCCTCAAACTCTTAAACAAGTCATTGGAGGAAGCCAAGGGCAAAGGGCATACGATGTAAACGGACTCAGCAGTACGCTTGCGGCAAATTCCGGAGGTCAGGGCGGTAAAACAGGTCTTTATATAGATCTTAATGCTGATCCGGAAATAACAGCACTTTGCAGATGTATAAAGGCAAGATATAACTCAGGTATAACAAAGCGTAGGGGTGAGAATTCAGGTCTTATTGAAGGTCCTATGGCATGCCTCGATCCGGGACGGATTAAAAAGAGACAGAACGGGAGACGGTTCAAGTCAGAAAACGAGCCTATGTTCACATTAACAGCACAGGACAGACATGGAATACTTGACAAATTCAGGGTAAGAAAGCTTATGCCGAAGGAATGTTTAAGATTACAGGGATTTCCCGATGAAATGATTGATAAGATGCTTGAGATAACATCAGATAATCAGGCATATAAACAGGCGGGCAATGCTGTAACGGTTAATGTTGTAGAGGCAAT
>JAILPU010000229.1 GCA_024699395.1 Lachnospiraceae bacterium
GCTCTATCCAGCTGAGCTACGGACACACGTCCTTGTAATAAGGAACCAACATTTGTCATTCTATCTTATTGGAAAAGGTTTGTCAATGGATTTTTTTAATTTTATAAAGTTTTTTAAAAGACCCCGGAAGGTTTCAATAAAACATAAAAAATGGTAGGATTATAAATAGAAACAGGGTCATTAAAAACGGGGAGTAAAACAAAATGAGTAAGAAGAGAAAGCTTGATCTTGATAATAAGACAATACTTGTCACAGGAAGTCCGGGGTTTATCGGAGCCAATCTTGTGATAAGGCTTTTAAAAGATAAAACGCTTATGAACAGCGGCCGGATTATTTCCTTTGACAGCATGAATGATTATTACGATCCGAAGCTTAAAGAATACAGACTGGGATTGATTAAGGAGGCGGCGGCTGAAAGCAATGTAAGCCATATTTTTGTAAAGGGGAATCTTGGAGATAAAGAGGCGGTTGACCGGGTTTTTAAAGAGTATACTCCCGATATAGTGGTTAATCTTGCGGCCCAGGCCGGAGTCAGATACAGTATTGAACACCCCGAACTCTACATTGAGGCAAACCTTGTAGGTTTTTATAATATTCTGGAAGCATGCAGACATTCTTACGATGATGGAAAAGAAGGGGTGAAGCATCTGGTATATGCCTCCAGTTCTTCTGTTTACGGTGGAAACAAAAAGGTGCCCTTTGCCGTTCGGGATAATGTGGACCATCCAGTATCACTTTATGCCGCTACCAAAAAGAGTAATGAGCTTATGGCACACGCTTATTCCAAACTCTACGGAATCCCTTCAACGGGATTGAGATTTTTTACTGTTTACGGACCTTGGGGAAGACCGGATATGTTCTATTATTCCGCCACCGAGAAGCTTAAAAAAGGCGGCACCATCAAAATATTTAACCACGGTAACATGAAGAGAGACTTTACTTATATTGATGATATAGTGGAGGGAATCGTGAGGGTGATGGGAGGAGCCCCTGTTAAAGAGACAGGGGAGGACGGTCTTGATACCGCACCCTATTGTGTTTATAACATAGGCGGCGGAAAACCGGAAAATCTTCTTGATTTTGTGGATACTTTACAAAAGAAGCTGGTGTCTGTGGGAATACTTAAACAGGATTATGATTTTATGGCCCACAGAGAGTTGGTGGGAATGCAGCCCGGCGATGTGCCGGTTACTTACGCGGACAGTAAAGCCTTGGAGGAGGACTTTGGCTTTACGCCAAAGATCGGCATATCCGAGGGTCTGGAGAATTTCTGCAGATGGTACAAGGAGTACACCGGGGCATAAGTTGATGTGTTGTCGGTGAAAGAGGGATTTACACTACTTCAGAATTTTTTTGACGATGTCCCTCACTCCGGTTCTGAAGGCTTTGTTTCGACCATACAGAAGAATAAAAATAATATTGGGAATTGCAAAGCTTATGGCGCCGTTTACAAACAGTGTGGGCAAAGCCTTAAGATTAAACAGTGAGCATGCCAGATAGGAAAGGACGCAGGATGCAAGGCTTATGACCACAAAACCGATATAGAAGAAACTGTATTCCTTAAGGTGTTCATGGGGAAATACGAGCTTGAAAAGGTTGTGAAAAAGCCAGGGGATTTGAACAAGCACAATGGATATGACAGTGGAGAGCAGAACTCCGTACAGCCCCAGCCATTTTACGGTGGCAAGGTTTAAGAAAAGATTAACCAAAGCGGCAGTGAGGGGACGCCATTTATCCTCACGCCAGATTCCTGCCGCATCCTTGAACATATTGATAAGTTTATTCATACCGATGGAATAGAAATAGATTACAAAACATACAACATATTCAAAAGCAAGCATGTGCTCTTCACCCATCCATAATTCCATAAAGGGCTGGTAAAGGCACAACGTCATTGAACTTGAAAAACACATAATCCATCCGAAGATTACCGTCATCTTTCTGAGATCACGGTAATTTTTTTCGCTGCTTTCAGTGATAAGGCTGTTGCCGATGCCGGCGATGCAGGCACCTACCACAACTTCCACCATTGTTTTTAAAGAGGACACGATGTAATAATAATTCTGGTATATGGCAAGTGTGGTAAGACCCAGAAAAGATGAGATAACAAGGGTATCCGCTGAGTTTGATATAACATACGAAAAATTGGAAGTGAAAAGATCCCTGACTCTGCGGGCAATTCCCAGCTTTTTTTCCTTGGGAAGGTCACCCCTCGGGGAATAACCGGGGAAGAGTTTGTTCACTCTCATGGCTACCAGAATATTAATAAGTATCTGGGAGATAATCTGGATAGCAAGATAAAGATAATAATTCCTAAAGACTGCGAGCACCGCAATTTTTAAGGAGTATTCAACGAAACGGGCCGCCATGTTTATCTTGCTGGAGATGTCGCTTCTCTGATGGGCACTTAAAAGGCAGTTTTTATATGCAAAAAGCCAGTAAGATACAACTGTGCTTCCCAGATTCATAAAGTAAAGAATATAAAGATTGATATCTTCGGGGACGTCGCCTTTTATAAGATGGGGGAGGAAAGGAACCAGAATAAGTCCCACTGCAAGTATGATAAGACCTATAATTCTGTAGATTGTGCGGTAGAGCTTCATCATGGCACAGATGGTCTCGGTATCGTCCTCGGCCACAGGCTTGTACATGGAGAAAACCATGGTGCTGCCCACACCCAGCTCCGCAAGATTAAGGATTGAAAGGATGGATCTGAAAAGTCCGCTTAATCCCAAGTATTTTACGCCCAGAAAGTTGAGCATTACAGAGCGCATTATAAAAGGGACCAGCATATTGAACATTTGTGACGAGCCGTTGAAAACAATATTTCTCGCGGCATTCTTGGTGCGTTCTATTTTCATATTCATACCTCACGGCAGGATTTTGGACAGATCCTTTAAAATTATCATAGCATTATAAAAAAATGAGCGCAACGACCTTATCAATACGTCTTTTATCAATCAATACCCTCGACAATATGGACAGACGGCGGTAAGTCACCGTCGTCTGTTCGAGTGAAAATCTATGGGTAATGCTATGGAAAGGGAGGCAATAGGTCGATACAATCCGTAATTAGGTACAGATGTATTTACTCGTACCATGCCAGTCCTGTTTCGGGCTCTTCTCTGTTCATAACTCTTTCCATGAGGTTAAGGAATTCCTGTACTGTTTCGTCGTTGGAATCAAGTTTTCTTACGTTGTAGATAGCTTGATCTACTGCATCTTCTCTTGAAAGATCCACAAGGTATGAGCTGTCCGAAAGAGCCATGGCATATTCTGCAGCGCTTGTTGCAAGGATAAAACTGTCGGAGGGCTTATTTGTATAATTATCGGCGCCTATGGGGTACTCAAGATATTTTGATTCGTTTTTGTCGGGATCCTTGTAAGCGATGGAGAGAGTACACCATTCGTCTTTGGAGCGACCCTTCTTGGAAAGTGAAGTTTCCTGATATTTAAGTTCTTGGTCACTTCCTTCGCTTTTAAGTGAAATCTCATATAAAACAGTGACCTGATGACCGGCACCTATTTCACCGCCGTCCTTTGTATCGTCTGTGAAATCTTCGTCGTTGAGGGCTCTGTTCTCATAGCCCACAAGCCTGTAGCTTGAAACCATGGAGGGATTAAACTCCACCTGGAATTTGGTATCCTTTGCTACTGTGTAAAGAGTGGAACTCATCTCGTCCACAAGTACCTTTTTAGCCTCGGCGAGGGTGTCGATATAAGAATAGTTGCCGTTACCTTTATCTGCCAGAGTCTCAGCAATTGCATCGTTGTAATTGCCTATTCCGAAGCCCAAAACAGATAAGAATACGCCGCTGTCTTTTTTCTCGCTGATAAGATCCTCAAGCTCGCTTTCGGAGCATTTTCCTATATTAAAATCACCGTCGGTTGCAAGGATGACTCTGTTGTTCCCTCCTTTGATAAAATTGGCATCCGCAATTCTGTAGGCTTCTTCGATACCGCCTTCACCGTTTGTTCCGCCGCTTGCTCTTAAACTTTCAAAAGCACAGATAATTTCATCGGTACTGTCTCCGGAAACACCGTCCAATATTACTCTTGTACCGTTAGCGTAGGTAACTATGGATACTCTGTCCTTCTTTGTAAGATTTTCCACCAGAAGCTCCATTGAATCTTTTAAAAGGGGCAACTTGTTTTCACTTGCCATGGAACCGGAAACATCAACAAGGAATACTATGTTGGAATCAGGGGCTTTTTTGTCTTTGAGACTGTTGGTGTTGATGCCCATTACGCAGAGCTTGTTGTCCTTGTTCCAGGGACAGTCGAATACTGCCGAGTCCACTCCGAAGCGCTCACCCTTTTTGGGAGCGGAGTAATCGTATTTGAAATAATTGATAATCTCTTCCGCGCGAAGGGAGACACCTGCGAAATCATAGAGACCGAATCCTTCATTTACAAGCCGTCTCATATTGGAGTAGCTTGCTGTGTCCACATCTGCCGAGAAGGTGGAGAGGGGGGAGTCGCTTACTTTTTTGAAACCGTTTTCATCATAGAAGCTGTAGGTTTCGCCACTGTTGTAGGGAATACAATCGTAAGCATATTCGCAATTGGTGGTACATTTGTTGTTTGCCTCCACGCTGTATTGGCTGCTGTCCGGAGCCATGCCTAAGCGTGAGGAAGAATCGTATGATTCGGCAGGGTATTCCTCGGCCTCGACGCAGGTGTCGTCTGTGTTTTCGTACCAAATGTCCTCTTCGACGCTTTTTGAAGGATTAGTTTCGGTAAGTTTTTTATCTGTTCCGCATCCGGTTAACATGGATGCTCCAAGAGTTAATGATAATAATGCAGCGATGATTTTCTTTTTCATAAAATAAACCTCCCGTTTCTTTTCTGGTTTGTTTTTGTGTTCTGTTATTATATATACGGAACAACCAAAAAAGATTTATGGGAGGTTTTTAAAATTTTTTTAAAAAATTTTATTCTGTTTTTGAAGGACGTAAATAAAGGAAATCTTCGGTGTCATCATTTCTTTTTACCGCTTCTATATTAAGATCCTCATCAGTTTTTTGGTAGAAAACAATATATTGTTCATTTGCATTATCATCGGTAAAAATAAATGGAACTGTATCCTCTGTGAATGAGGAGGTTTTGGGTTTTATCATATAGTTAATGCTGCTTGATGCGACAATCTTAGGATCCGAAATGTGTGTCAGTCCGAGAGAATAGAGACCTGTTAAAAGCTTTTGTGCCTGAATCTCATTAATATCAAGAGTCTCGGTAAAAAGCTTCACATTGGGATCGGACATATCAATCAGGGAAATATCCTCTGAGAGGGATAATGTAGTGTTTGGCGAGGAGTTGTCGGACCTGTTTGATGAAAGCCCTGTTTTTTTGGAGGGTTCGGCGCCGGAATAACTTAAGTTTGGTGAACCTTCATTTTGGCTTTGAATATCGGTTTTGGCAGAGAAATCGTCTACGGCTTCCTCTTCATTTTCTTCGACTTCTTCACAAACTGTTTCTTCGCATATTGTTTCTTCAAAGCATTCGGCTTCATCGTAGGATGATGTATCGGCGTTTGGAGCAAAGTCTGCATCCTCCGGCGCTTCTTGTACAGCTTCTGTAAGAGCCTCCTCATGATACTCATTTTTAGATGCGGAATTCATTATGGATTTAGGAGACTTGTTGAATATCTTAAAGCCTGCCATTACCACAAAGATGCACAGCACGGCTGCCGCAATGTGGGTTAGGTTTCTGGTGAATCGGCTTCTTTCGAACCGTACACTTTTATTGTCGTTATTATTCGCTGACGGATTTTCGGCAGTTTTCACAGTATGTATATCATTTTTCACATCGCGTTCTGCATCATTATTTGCTGACGTTTCGCCATAGTTTCTTACAGTATGTGAGTTATCATTATTCGCAGCGTGTTCGGCATCATTATTTACCGGTGTTTCTCTATTGTTTCTTTCTACTTCATTACTTATGTTTGTGGGCACAGGCTTTTCGGTTGATGAACCCTTACTTGCTTCGTATTCGTCAATGCCTGCATTTATTCTGGCCCAGAGGTCCGGAGCTTGGGTCTGTACTTCTTTTTGATATTCATTTTTAAGATTCTTCATAATATCCGTACCTCCTTAGTTTTTTCATGGCTTCCCGGTATCGCCAGGTTATGGTTCCCATGGGCGCCTTTAAAACCTCTGCGATTTCGGCAAAGGTCATTTCGGACAATACTTTCATATTGACCACTTGCTGTTCAGCCGGATTTAACTGCTCAATGGCTTCCCGGACAGAGATGTTTTCTATCACTGTTTCTTCCGTGGTCTCATTGCTTACCGGTTCTGTTACCGGCGAATCATCGGATTCCTTGGTGAAGCTTTCCAACACTTCACGTTTATGTTTTCTGATATGGTCTATGGCCATATTCCGTGCTATGGTTGTCAGGTATGCTTTGTGCCCGCTTCCCGGTTTATATCTGTCGGCTTGTTGCCAGAGCTTTATAAATAATTCAGAGGTGATGTCCTCGGAATCCTCCTTTTGACCCAGGACGCCAAAAACGATTCGGTAGACGTAATCGAGATAGGCATCGTAGATCTTTTTTAATCCCTGTCTGTCGCCTTGAAGAATTTCCCGGATGCAGGCGTTAAATTCCGCCTCAGTCACGTGTTCTCCTTTTCCTTTGAGGCTGCGACGCATCCCCTTAATGGTTATACGAAGCAGCAGGTTTAATTTTATGGCTACAAAAGAGATTTTATCATAAAAGAATCAAAAACAGGAAGAAAAGTGTGCTATAATATTTTTATTATCATTAAATTTTGCGAATTCGGGTACAAAAACATATGAATGACAAAATAACATTGGTCAAAAAAGAAATATCCAAAGTATTAAGAGGAAAGGATGATGTGGTGGATATGGTCCTCTGCACCGTGCTGGCGGGAGGCCATATATTGCTGGAGGACATACCCGGTGTGGGTAAGACGACTCTTGCGGTGGCACTGTCAAGGTCCCTCGGTATTAATTATAAGAGAATGCAGTTTACCCCCGATGTAATGCCCAGCGACATTCTGGGCTTTTCCATGTACGACCGGGAAAAGAATGATTTCACCTTCAGACCCGGGGCAATCTTTACCAATCTTTTTCTTGCGGATGAGATAAACAGAACTTCCCCCAAGACCCAGGCGGCTTTGCTGGAGGTAATGGAGGAGAGAAGAGTGACTGTGGAATCGGTTACTTATGCGCTAAAACCTCCCTTTTTTGTAATAGCCACCCAGAATCCTATAGGAGCTTCGGGTACCCAGAAACTTCCCGATTCTCAGCTTGACCGTTTCTTTGTGAGACTGACTTTGGGATATCCGGATCATATGTCGGCAACGGAAATATTAAAGGGACATTCTTTTGAATCCATAAATCTTATAAACAGGGTTATGACAGGGGAAGAACTGTTAGCCTGCCAGCAGAAGGCGGGAGAGGTTCACGCCTCCGATAAAATATGCGATTATGTGGTGAGCCTTGCGGAGGCCACCCGAAGAACCGATATGTTTTTACAGGGTGTGTCACCCAGAGGAACCATAGCCGTTTTAAAAATGGCAAAGGCCATGGCTTTTATGGAGGGGAGAGATTTTGTAATCCCCGAGGATATTCACAGGGTGTTTCAAGCCACCTGCGGTCACAGGGTAATACTGTCCACCAAAGCAAAGGCAGCGGGAGAGAACGAATACAGTGTCCTTTCAAGAATACTGGGCACGGTATCTGTTCCGGTGTAGCCTATGGATAAAAAAACTCTGAAAAAAAGGCTGAAAGCCGCACGCATGTTAAATGCATTAAATGCTCCGTCCTATGCCGGATTCTGCTATGCGGCTTTTTTGGTGACTGTCCTGATACTGGCAGCTTTTTATTTACAAACTTTTTTCTATCTTATTCTCGTTCTTATGATCGGATTCCCGATAATTTCCTACAATCTAAGCAAATATGTTTTTGAAAGGCTTGAAGTCAAACTTAAGCTTACCGGGGATGAAAGCCGGGACAGGTCTTCCTTTATAATTGTGGAGACTGTAAACCAAAGTTTTATTCCCCTGGCGTCATATGAGTTTACCTTAAATGTTTCATCTTCTCTTTACGGGGGCCAAAAACCCGTAACCTATTCCTTTATGTTAAAAGCCCGGGATAACAACACAATGAAGTTTCCCCTTCAATTTGACAAAAACGGAATATATGAGGTGAAGATTACTTCATTTGGAGCTTATGATTTTTTTCATATATTTAAGTTTCACAGGGATATCGAACTTGTGGAAAACATAACCGTGCTTCCCGATTGCGAGCCTTCAGACAGATTAAAGGATTCCATGCTTACGGAAGGTTTTGACGAATTCGAGGAAAATGAGAAAAAGGGCATCGTTACGGGAAACGTTACGGATGTGAGGGAGTACCGTCCCGGTGACAGGCTTTCAAGAATTCATTGGAAGCTTACGGAAAAAATGGACAAATTAATGGTGAAGGAAAATGAGGCCACCGCCTCCAACAGGTTTGTAATCCTTCTGGAACTTTATCAGCCTTCTTTAGAAAAATGCAATGAAATGTATGAGGCCGGAGGGCTTGGAGATGAATCCTCCTTCTTTATTCTGGACAAGGCCATAGAAGAGGCATGGGCTGTTTCCATGGAACTTATAAATGCGGGTCAGTCCTTTCAATTTATGTATTACTCAAAGACAAAGGACGATTTTGACATACATGATATAAACGATAAAGCAGGACTTACCGAAGCGATGACAAAGGCATTTTATACCCCTGCCTATGATACCCCGGATCTTGCACTTTCGGTGTACGAGAGAGCGGGGATGAATAAAGGTACATTGATACATGTCAACTGAGAGACTTTATTACGGATTTAAACAGGAAGAGAATATATCGGGCACAAGGTACGATGACACCGTTCATTGTGCTGTGGTTGGTGTGCTTATGTTTATGGCAAGTTTTGGCGCCATAACGGGAATATTGACGGAGTTTGATATTGAAGCCAACTACGTAGGAATCGGTGTTATCCTTTTTGCAGCCTCCATGTTTCTTGCAATGATCCATGTGTCACGGCTTGTGTACAATACGGGATACATTGCGTTCTTTTTCCTGTTTACCTATAACATTCTGATAAACAGCACTTATGTAAATTCCGGCTATCAGGCCATGCTCAATATTTTGAATAAGGCCTATTCCGCGTTTTTTGCTCTTTCCGGCGTCAGAGAATACAATGAGATTGTTAAGGACAGATATTTGACCATAACCTATATGGCTGTCTTTGTGGGACTGTTTCTGGTGCTCCTTCTAAATGTGGGAGTTTTTAACGAGATGCTTTTTTTCACCACCTTCAACCTCACTTTCTGGCCTCTTCAGCTTGGAATATTTATAGGAAAATATCCTTCCTTTTTCTCTATTTTTCTTTTGATCTGTTCCTATCTGGGAGTATATTTCCTTCGTCATTCCAATCATTACTTTTTTGTTAAACCGGCTAAAAAGAAAAAGCCGAGAGAACCTTATTTCGAGTACAGCGATAAAAATGATGAAAATGTGGTATGGTACAAATCCGGTAACAGAGCCATGGTTCATCTTTTGATATTTGTAATTATTCTGTCCGGAGTTGTGGCACTTTTTTGTTCACAGGTGGTAAAAACCTCAGAGGAGGAAGCTCTTGTAAAAGTATCCTCTGCAAAGGCCAATATGAATGAAAAGGTGGAGATTATCACCCAGAACGGTATCATGGGAATGTTTAACAGGTACCGGAGTAAGGGTGGACTTAGCAGCGGACGTCTCGGAGGTGTAAGAGGTATTTCACCGGATAATGAGACGGATCTGGAAGTGACTTATGTGCCCTTCTCCCTTCAGACTCTTTATCTTAAGGGCTTTGTGGGGCAGGAGTACAAAACCGACAGATGGAATGCTCCCACGCTGTCCACCAATTACACATCCACAGAGGACGAAAGCCTGTCGGGAAAAGAGGAGAGATATTTTCTTGAAAGCAGAACTGTCCAAAACATGATGGATGTGAAGGCTTTGCCCGAAGCTTACGCAAGGATTAAGGTGGAAAATGTGGACGCTTCCACCGCATATCCCCTTGCTCCTTACTATACATGTGTAATGCCTGACAATACCATGGTAACACCCTATTCCATCCTGTCGGGTACATCCGCCTGGGGGGAGACAAGAACTTATGAGTTCGTACCTGATTCCACATCCCTATACAGAAATCTTATGTCGGCTCCTGTGGATCTTAAAAAATATGTGTCTTCACAGGATACAACCTGTGAGGAGATATACAGAAAAGAGGTTTACGCCAATTATCTTCAGATTCCCGACGATGTAAAGGATGAACTTATGAAGTTCCATTCCGAAATCGGGAAGGGAAATACTGTGGGAGAACAGGTGGCGTTAATATACCGTTATTTTCTTGATAATTACCAGTATAACCTTATGCCCGGGGCAACTCCCCGAAATAAGGATTTTGTGGTCTATTTCCTCACATCTCAGAAAAGAGGATACTGCGCCC
>JAILPU010000105.1 GCA_024699395.1 Lachnospiraceae bacterium
AAAGATAATGATATTTAAATTCTCATCCTTTATATATTTAAGACCTTTTCCCTTGGCAAAATTTTCAAGATAGTCACTTATCCCCACAAGGTTACCCGAACCGTGGGGTATACGTGATATTTCCTCAAAGTAATAAAAAAACCTGTGATCATACAAATCCTTTAATACTTCCACTCTTTATCTCCTTAAAACCCGAATGAACTCAATATTGCCTTAAACTCATTGGAATAGCCGAAATCTCTGAGGATTGTTCTCCTGTCCTTCTCACCGTTCTTAAGAGTGCCCAGCCAGTAGGCAAATCCTTTGTCGTCCTTTTCTCTTCCCATAAAAGCTCTGTAAAGATCCGAAATATATTCCTCATCCGAAACATTCTTTTTAAGATATTCCTCTGAGAAGAAAAATCCTTCCGTGCAAACATCTATAACACTTTTTTGCTTGGTGAGAATTGAGTTGCACCAATAATCCATTCCCTTCCTGTCAAAATCCCTGTTAAGGCATTTATCGTACATCCTGCCTATAAGAAGAGAGAGGCCTCTGTTTTTACTTGAGGGCTCCGAGGGAACATAATCTCCTCTGGAAATGCCGTATCTTTCACAGAGTTTTTCGTACTCATCGGAATAGATAAACCCTTGCACAACATTCTGTCTGCCCACTCCGCCTTCCAAAAGGCCCATCCAGTATTCCCTGCCTCGGGCATCCGGCACTCTGCCCATCATCACATTATATAAAAGCTTTAAAAATGTAGCATCGTCATAATCATTTTTGACAAACTCCTCACTTGTAAAAAAGTGAGCTCCCACTTTGGCGCCGTTCAACTCCCAGGTTTTAAGGCCGTTTACCCAGTAATTGAGACCGTCCTTATCCGCTTCTCTTAAGAGGCAGCCCTCATACATTCTTTTGATAAATTGCTCAAGAAGCTCGTCCTGTCTGGATCGGCCAAAAATCAGATTGCGCCCTGTGTAAATTCCTTTTGAAGTGTTATTAACCCCAAAATCTTCGGGAGACAATGTAGTTGTAATATAGGTATCCTTATTGCTCATAGCCCCGAGAGCAAAAGCCTTTTTCCCGATATTTAAAGACTGTTTTGATTTGAAGGTTATATCCTCAAGAGAAGAACAGTTCGCAAAGGCATTGTCTCCTATGGTTGTAAGGGTCTCCGGGAAAATTACTTTCTCCAAATTCTTGCAATCGTAGAATGTATTAACTCCTATCTCCGTAATATACGTACGGGAAAGATCCACACTTGTAACTTTAGAGCCGGAAAAAGCATAATTTTTAAGAGCGCCCTTTACAGGTGCATTTCCAACGGAACTCACAGCATTACACGTGGTTCCGGTAATGGCATCTATTCTCAAATACCATTTGTTCATGGTACTCCATTCTTTCACATCTTTAGGCATAATAAGGGTATAATAAACATCATTATATGCATTGTCTCTTATACCGGGAATCTCATAAATCGTATGCTGACCCGCAGCCGCCCGCTGTCCCGGCGTCATATTAAAGTACTGATCTCTTACATCACTGGAATAATACCATTCTTCCTTTCCTGTTGATGGATCGATCTTCACCTTGTTCTTACAGGCCCAGGTAGAATCAGTCTCTACCCACTTTCCCGTATCGCTGTCATAGCATGCACAATAGGCATGGTTAAGGCTTTCCAAGGGCATGGTGGGTATTCCCGCGGCAATCATCATGGAGACGGTAAGATTATTAAAACCTTCACAGATAGCCCTCTTATTGGTGAAAACATCATAAGGAAGCACATTGGTCTTAAGATCGGTTCTTCCTTCACCAAGGGCATCCGAATATACATAATCATAGAAAACTCTCTGTGCGATATAGTCCTGAATGGCTTTAATCTTCTTTAACTGAGTGTTGCAGTTTGCGGAGGCATTCAAGGCCGCAAGTTTTAGGGTTTCATACTGCTCATCGGTCATGGAGCCCCGTAAGGGGTCGTTCATATAATAATCCTTGTCCACATAATTATTGATAATGGCCCACACATGTTCCTGAGCCGACTCATCCTGGGGAGTATATTCCACTGCCTGAAGGCTTTCAGGTTCATTTTCAATATCATAAAGCAGGAAAGAATCGAAATTCTCTCCTGCTTTCACATTTTGATCAAAACATATTCCTATTGAAAAAAACAAAATGGCAAAACCCAATATCTTCTTAAACATTAATTATCCTCTTTCTTAACGATTTTTACGTTGTCTTCAAACATTCCAACCGTAATTTCCAAAAAGGATAATGATGAATACGGTTGTACTTAACGCTTTCTTTTCAATAATACAACCGCAAAGAGAATAATGCAAACACATAGAGATGAAAAAACTATTACAGTGGCGAGAAGCACATCCTTTGAAACAGTTTGGCTCTCACCTCTTTTGGTTGCAAAAAGAGATTCTCTGAAGGAATTGTTCCGTTGCTTCTTTTCCTCCACCACCTGCTCCCAGTTTCTCATCTTGGATTCTATCCAGCCGGCGTAAAGAATGGTATCACCGCTGTCAACTACAATATCACTGTCAAAATCCCAGGGGATGGTGCATTCCTTATCCTTATACCACCCGTTAAACAGCATATCTTCCGTGGTGGATTCCATATCCGGAAACTCCGGCAAGGTATCACAGATATTGAAAACAGGTAAGGTGTCACCCGAACAGGTAGAGGGAAGAGCCGGATAATTAAAGCTCTTTTTCACCAGTTCCTCTGTCTCCTCATCGGTGAGGACGTTAAATGCATCGTAGTACTTGGTGGATTTACCTATTTTTTCATCGGTGTCAACAAAGCCAGCAATCCTGGTGGCAACACCGTATTTTCCCTTATCAAGGATAACCATGGGATAATTGACATCATCACCGAAAACATTCTCATTTATTACTTTGGTATTGTCCGGGTTATCTTCACTCTCTTTTTCAACGTCATTTTCCTGTTGGGTAACGTCGTCCTCTGTAGCATCCCCGGACTCATCCCCTGTTTTATCCGCAGTTTTATCCCCAGATTTATTCCCGGATTTGTCCACAGTTTTATCCACGGATT
>JAILPU010000167.1 GCA_024699395.1 Lachnospiraceae bacterium
AGTACTCTAAACAGCTTATTAGCTCTGCGCACAGGTTCTTAAAAGACGAGACCGTGTGTCGGACTTCAAGGTATACACAGAATGATTTTTTCAACTCTGTATCAGAGCTTGTTTTGTGTGATACCGGAAAGGATGTGAAAAATGGCATTATATAACAAAATGCGTCCTAAAACCTTATCTGAGGTTATGGGACAGGAAAAAATAGTGAAGGTTTTAAAAGATAATCTTTTAAATGACCACCTTCCGAACGCAATGCTTTTTGTCGGTACCAGAGGAACAGGTAAGACAAGTGTTGCCAGAATCATCTCTAAGATCGTTAACTGTATGGATTCCGATAAATTATCCTGTTGTGACAACTGTCCGTCATGTATCGCTGTTAATCAGGGTAGTAGCCTTGATGTTATTGAGCTTGACGCCGCAAGTAACAACGGTGTTGATGATATCAGAGGAATCATTGAAAAGGCATATTATAAGCCGGTAGCGGTTAAAAAGGTCATTATTCTTGATGAGGTGCATATGCTGTCCAACGGAGCGTTTAATGCCTTATTAAAGATCTTGGAAGAGCCGCCGGCGGGGTGCCTGTTCATTCTTTGTACCACCGAGTATCATAAGATACCGGCAACTATCGTTTCCAGATGCAGAAAGTACTGTTTTGAAGCGATAAGTGAAGAGACTATAAAGGATAAGCTTTTGGCTATATCAAAGAAGATAGGAGTTAATGCAGAAGATGAAGCTTTAGCTCTTATAGCAAAGGCTGCCAAAGGGTCAATGAGAGATGCGGAAAGCATCTTTGAAACCTTTATAGATTCTGACACTGTCACTGCTCTAAACGTAAGAGAAATGCTTGGATATTCAAACGAAGAGCACATCTTTAAGCTTTTAAAGGCGATAAAGGATGAGGAAGTTTCCACGTGCTTTTCAATCATAAAAGAGTTACAGAATATGGGTATTTCCTTAATTAATTTTTGCGAGCAGGTATTTCAGGTACTTTTTGATATCCTGGAGGTTCAGCTTTCGGGTGATATCTCTTCGTTTAACAAAAGAGGTAATTACTGCGATGAGATCCTTATACTGGTTGATTCTTTTTCAAAGGAGCAGGTTTTTAAGATAATAAAGACCTTTGAAGAAATCTATGCAAAAAGGAATGAGGATCTTTCTCTTCTTATTCCGGTCAGTATAGTTGGTCTTTGCGGTGTTGAGGATTCGTTAAAAGAACTTAAGAAACGGATTAGTGTGCTTGAAGGCTTGATTACTTCGTGTAATGAACCTAAGGAGACGGTGGTGAGAGAAGAAACGCATGATAAGTCAGTAATAGAAGTGCCTACAGAGTTTGAGCCTGTATTAGAAGAAAAAGAGTCTGATCCGACTTCTACAAAGGAAATCACAAATGAAACTAAAGTTTCGGATCTTACGGATGCTGACTTTGAGGAACTTAGGGAACTTGGATTTGTCGTGGAAGACAGTACCGGTGTAACTGAAGAATCAAAGGAAGATGCCAAAGAGAAGCCGGTGATAAAAAAGAAGTCCGGCATGGATTTCTTTGAAGATTTTGCCCGTCAGTTTGCTTAACATAATCTCGGAAAAAGGAGGAAGAATCGTATGAGAGATTTCTTTTTAAAAGAAAAGTCAAAAGTAATAATGATCGATCTAAGTGCATTAAAACAGGAGCTTTTAAAACATAACGTATCTATCTCAGAAGATTTGGATGCCTTTTCTGAGTCAGTAGCTGTTGGAAATACGGATATTCTTCTGAACGGCTTAAGAGAGATAGCCAGAACAGGGCAAACTGAGAGTCAGTTTAAGGCTGTGAGTCTTCTAAGAAGGATAGAAGAATTATCAAAACGTTGCGTTAGTTAGTTTTTGGTCTTTACTATTTTGCTTTTTGTGTAATTCTATCATCATAAGGAAGTAGTAAACATGTTAAGGGAGAACTATGCATGAGCAGGTACTACCTTTTGACGACAAGAATTATATATTTTTTGACCGTAGCGTAATGCTGCGGTCTTTTTTTGTTTCAAAAAGTTCGATGCTCACGTTTTACTCACGAAATGCTCAGTAAAAGTAGCAATTATAGAGTCTCAATTTCAATTTAAGCGGTCGGGCGTCAGACTCTTATTTTAGATCTAACTACTTAGACTCTCTCTTGTATGTTATACTATATTTCGAGGGCAAATAAGCCATTGCGAAGAATTCGCCAAAAACCAAAATATGAAGAGCGGTTTTGTATATTTTTTAGAGGGGTTTATCAATTATGAAGTTTATTTCTAAAATGAAGCCAGTGGTATTGTTTGCCATGATGACTATATTAATATCGGCATGTGCACAGGACGAAAACGATACTGTCACAGAGCTTGAGGGAGAATCGATAATAGAACCGATAGTAGAAAGTATTGCTGAAGAGGAAGAGAATATTGCGGTATACTCGGAAAATGAATTCGTGACCTATGAATCGATTTCGGATTTGTTTAAAGGAACCGATTTAAACTGGAATGAATCGGAAGCATACCAAAATGCTGTATCGGCTTATGAAACCTGTATTGGTCTTGACTCTTTTGGTGATGAAGAAGGAAAAGTCTTGAAACATGATATGGCAAGGTTTAAGGTCGCATATATTGATGAAGATGATATTCCTGAATTGGCAATCTGTTTTGGAACGCTACGTGGTTGTGGTATTCACATTTTTAAATATGATCCGGAGTTAAATGAGACCAGGTGGATCGGCGAATACGGATACGATGGTTTTTGCTATTATACAGAAAAGAAAAATCGAATAGGTGCTTCATACGGCGGTATGGGGCTTTTCCATTATTATGTTTCTAAGATAGAAGACTATAAACCTGTTTTGATCGATGTTACCTGTTATGATGGAAACGGATTCCAATGGGGCCCGGAAGCTGGTGAATACTACTTTCATAAACCTTCATTACCGGATCTAACCGGTGCTAAACTGGAGGATGGAAGCGAGCCTGATTATTATGAAGATTTTGAGCGAGAATGGATGATTTCAGCAGAGGAATGCGCCAGACTTGATGATGAGGACATGTGTACTGCCGGTATTCAATCGACACAATTCCATTATGATGAAATGAAACCGGCGAAGTTTAAAGATGGTGGTAAAACGTTTGCTTGGGCACTTTTTTAGAAAAGCTTTCTATGGCGTTTGATCAAACAGGATGGAAAGGCAAAGGGGGTTATTAAATGCCTATAGATGAATTTGATTATTTATTTGATTTTCTGGATGGAGATCTGGAGAATCCTAAGACTTCTGAACAAATACAAGAGGACGTAGAGAACCGTTTTAAGATTGTAAGTGAGAATGAAAAAAATTTTCCAAAAGGATCCATTCAGATTGTTTGTGATCCGGGAATCAAAGATGCGTTTAACTTTGATTTTGATTGGTTTGGCACCATACAAGAGGCTACTTCCGAATATGGTATAAGAGTAGTACTTAACCCGGAAAGTGTTGACTTTTATATTCCGGGAGACGATGTATGTAACATAAAGGCGTCATCGGAAGACCGCGTTTGGATGGTAAACCAACTTTTATCTCTTATATATGATCGTCATGAATTAGACTCTGAACTGGACCATGTAGAGTTTCACCCGATCTTCAATGGGTGTGAGTTTGGTTATGAACGGTTTGTCCATAACGATAATGATCAATATATGGCGTTTGCCAAGAAGATTTCCAAAATGGCTCCTAAGGATATTTGCGTCTTTATAAATGGATCCTTAACATTAATGGACGTAATGGTTATTAAGGAAGCACTGGGTGATTTTGACATTAATACGGATTTCAGGATCTTATGGCGCTGTACTGAGGAATATGGAGACGGAGTGGGCATTGTATCTGTATTCACCCGGATGTAGTGGTCTTAATTTCTTGCTCACGGCGTGTTAAAGAATAATTAGTTTTTCTTAAGTGTTTTTCCAAGCAATATAATATATTATTTTCCCTATTGCATTTTTATAAAGCATATTGTATTATGATGGTAATTTCTTTTTGTTTTTACGTTATAATTGAATAATCATTCGATTGTGTGAAAAGTCCCCCACAGGGCTGTAAAAATGGAAGGAAGCTATACTGTTAATTTAGCATCTACATTGCGTAGGTGCTTTTTTTGTGCTTATTTTGCACGGAAAGGAAAGGGTTAATGAACAAAGTAGTCATGATGGGACGTCTCACAAGAGATCCTGAGGTTAGGTACTCGCAAAACGCAAACGGCCAGACCGCTGTTGCAAGGTTTTCAATAGCGGTTGACAGGAGGTTTAAGCGTGATGGCGATCCTGCGGCAGATTTCTTCAACTGCACATCTTTTGGAAAGCAGGGAGAGTTTGTCGAGAAGTATCTGAAGAAAGGTGTAAAGATTCTTATTACCGGAAGGTTACAGAATGATAATTACACCAATAAGGACGGCCAGATGGTTTACGGCTTCCAGATTTTGGTTGACGAGATTGAATTTTGCGAGTCAAAGCAGTCTCAAGGCTCAAATGCGGGGCAAAGCAGTTCCGGAGGCAGCGATGCCGACGTAAACGGTTTCATGCAGATACCTGAAGGTATCGATGAAGAGCTTCCGTTTATTTAAACATTACAACTGAATACATCAGGGCATAAGCCCGACCCAAATGGGTGCAACAATTATTTTATTGCGGCACCCAAGGGGGTGTCGCGGAATGGAGAAAAATATGAGAGACGATTTTAAGAAGTTCTGTGATGATGTAGCTGAGTATTTAAGAAATGCTTATGTTGAGGCAACCGTATCTTTAACTGAGGTTATAAAGAATAACGGTTTGGTCTTAACCGGTGTTAATGTAAAGTTTCCGGAAACGAATGCAGCTCCTACATTTTACCTCGACAAGTTTTTTGATGAAGGAAAGACTACCAGTGAGGTGGTTGAGTTCATAAAAAGACAGGTATCGAAACCTCGTCCAAACATTGAGATATCCTTTATCAGTGATTGGTCGTTGGTTAAAAACAAGATACGAGGAAGTCTTCTTAACGCCGAGCTTAACAAAGTAAAGGAACAAAGATGGCCTTACAGACGCATTTCCGGAGATCTTAATCTTTTCTATAAGATTGTTATGGAAGTTGACGATGATGGTGAGGGATCAATTCAGGTTTCAAATGAATTGATGAAAATATGGAATGTATCGGAGAAAGACCTGTTCGATGCTTTTTGTGAAAACGACACCTTCATAGGTTTTGAGAGCATTCTTGAAATTCTTGGGGAAATGATGGGCGGATTAAATCCTTTTGGAGAAGAAGAGCCCCCTTTGTACGTTCTTACAAATAAAACTAAGTGTTTTGGGGCATCGGTTATCGCAAACCCTGCAGCGATGCATGAAATGAAAGAAGAAATCATGAAAAAGTGCGGTGATGAAGAGTTCTATGTTATCCCTTCATCTGTGCATGAGCTTCTCTTAATACCGAAAAAGGATTTTGCTTCATGCGAAGGTATTACTTCGATGATCAAGGAAATAAACGCTACCCAGTTAGCAGCTGAGGAGGTTTTGTCAGACCATCCGTATATCTA
>JAILPU010000188.1 GCA_024699395.1 Lachnospiraceae bacterium
AACGGAATGAACGGCGGACATGCCAAGATGGCAGACTGGGGCATGTCACATTTGAAGGCTATTGTGCCCGGGGAGATAGTTGAGATCGGGTGCGGGGGAGGACGAAACGCCGGAGAATTACTTAAGAAATATCCCGGTGCAAAAGTCACTGCAATAGATTACTCAAAAGTGTCGGTGGAAAAAGCTGCAGAATATAATTCGGAAGCAATAAAGAACGGGCGATGCAAGGTGCAGCAGGGGGATGTTTCCGCACTTACAATTCCTGAAGAGACATACGATCTGGCGACAGCGTTCGAGACAATATATTTTTGGCCGGGACTGGAGAAATGTTTTGCGCAGGTTGCAAAGGTTTTGAAACCCGGCGGAACTTTTATGATTGTGAATGAATCCGACGGAACCGATGAAACAAGCCTCAGGTTTGAAAAAATAATCGATGGCATGAAATGTCATACAATCTCAGAAATAGAGGCCGCGCTTAAGAAAGCGGGGTTTTCAAAGGTCAGTGCAGAGCATCATAAAAGTAAACCCTGGATCACGGTAATCGCGAGGAAACAATCGAAGGAGGCATAGTATGAAAGCGGATTATAAAAACTGGATGCCGAAGGGCATGGTAATTGGAACAGCGTGTGGAGCAGGCATAATGCTTTTGCTTTATATCGTATTTGGGCTTGCGAATGTGCTGCCGACGGGAAAACTTAAAACAGTACTTGGCATAGTATTTTTGGTGCTGACGATTCTGTTTTTGCTTGTTACCATATGGATGTTTTTAATGTACAGAGCATTTTCCTACAACGGAAAGCGACAGATGTCAAAACAGATTATTGAAGGAACTGCGTCCTACGTAAACTTACCTGACGGCGGAAAAGGACTTGATGTGGGATGCGGAAGCGGAGCACTTACAATAGCCTGTGCCAAAAAGAATCCCAAAGCACAGATGATTGGGATAGACCGCTGGGGGAAGGAATACGCTTCATTCAGTAAGAATTTATGTGAGAGCAATTCCAAAGCGGAGGGGGTAAGTAATACGTCCTTTATGCAGGGCGACGCCTGCGAGCTTTTGTTTGAGGATGAGTGGTTTGATGCCGTGACCAGTAATTATGTATATCATAATATTCCGAGCCATGACAGACAGGCCATACTTCTGGAAACTTTGCGCACATTAAAAAAGGGCGGCACATTTGCAATCCACGATATTATGTCCAAAGGCAGATACGGAGATATGCAGGAGTTTGCAAAGAAACTGAAGGACATGGGGTATTCCGAAGTACAGCTTATTGATACAACAAACGGGAAATTTATGAGCAGATTTGAAGCTCTTTGGATGGAACTTTCTGGATCTACATTACTGGTTGGTAAAAAATAAAGACCGGATTGCCATCTTAAGGATGGGCGAAATAAAAACAATATTAAAGGAGGAATCATCATGAAGTTTAAAGGGATCGGATTATTTGCACTGGGAACATTGTTCGGACTTGAGGGGATTAAACTGCTTTCCTCGAAGGATGCCAAAAAGGTCTATGCTCACTGCACCGCAGGAGTGCTCAGAGCCAAGGATTCTGTAGTTACCCAGGTGAATACATTACAGGAAAACTGTGCCGACATTTACGAGGAGGCAAAGGAAATAAACGAAGAGAGAGCAAAGAAGGAAAAAGAAGACGAAATAGAAAGCCTGTAGAAGGAAGGATGTTTCATGAAATTTACAATAAAACATGAGATAAGAAACAGAATCAGGATCCACCTTCCCATGAAAAGAATGACTTTTCGTGAAGCGGATATTTTTGAATATTATCTCAAATCATTTTCGGAAATAAGAGAAGCAAAGGTATATGAAAGAACGGCCGATGCAGTGATTGTATTTGACTGCGACAGAATGCGGATCATAGATTATGTAAAAGAGTTTTCTTTTGAAACGGTATCTGTTCCGGAAAATGTATTTGAGACTTCAGGCAGGGAAGTGTCCGCTTATTATTATGACAGGCTTGTGACCACAGTTATCCTTCACTATGGAAAAAGACTGATACTTCCCCTTGACATACGAAGACTCTGGGTTATGTTAAAAACTGTTAAATACGCATGGCGAGGGATAAAAACACTTAAAAACAGGCATATGCAGGTAGAGCTTCTTGATGCAATTGCAATAACGGCATCGGTGCTTACTAAGGATTATAATACGGCTTCGGCAGTTATGTTTTTGCTAAAAATCGGAGATACGCTTGAAGAGTGGACTCATAAACGTTCAGTGGATGACCTGGCAAGAAGAATGTCTTTAAATATTGATAAGGTTTGGATGCTTACCGAGGATGGGGAGGTACTGGAGGATTCTTCGAAGGTACGTTGCAAAGACAGAGTCATTGTGCGGATGGGAAATATGATTCCCTTTGACGGCGAAGTGATTGACGGTGAAGCTATGGTAAATCAGGCATCCATGACAGGTGAATCCGTAGCAGTACATAAATCTGTGGGCATGAGTGTTTTTGCGGGAACTGTGGTGGAAGACGGAGAAATCGTTATTACTGTTACGCAGACAGAAGGATGCGGTCGTTTTGACAAGATTGTGAAAATGATTGAAGAGTCGGAAAAACTGAAATCATCCCTTGAAAGTAAGGCGGAAAGGCTTGCGGATAAACTTGTGCCGTATACATTGCTGGGTTCGGGGCTTACGTGGTTTTTAAGCCGAAATGTGACCAAAACAGTATCGGTGTTGATGGTTGATTATTCCTGTGCGCTTAAAATGGCTATGCCTATATCGGTTCTTTCAGCAATCAAAGAAGCCTCTGAATACAACATCACGGTAAAAGGCGGTAAATTTCTTGAGGCTGTTGCTGAGGCTGATACGATAGTGTTTGACAAGACGGGAACTCTCACAAAAGCGTGCCCCACTGTGGTTAGGGTGGTTTCTTTTAACAAAGAATCAGAGGATGAGCTGCTTCGTCAGGCGGCCTGCTTGGAAGAACATTTTCCGCATTCCGTTGCAAGAGCCGTAGTTGGTGCTGCGGCACAAAAAGCATTGCTTCATGAAGAACTTCATACTAATGTGGAATATATTGTGGCTCACGGCATAGCATCGAAAATTGGAGATGAGAGAGTGGTAATAGGAAGCTTCCACTTTGTATTTGAAGATGAAGGAGTTTGTATTCCCGAAGAACAGGAAGAAAAATTTAACCGGCTTCCCGATGAGTATTCACATCTGTATTTTGCCAAGAACGGAATACTTTGTGCTGTCATTCTGATAGAAGATCCCATGCGTGATGAAGTTAAAACAGTTGTTGAAAAACTACGTAAGCAGGGTTTTGAACACATCGTTATGATGACCGGAGACAGTGGAAAAACAGCAAGGAAGATAGCCGCTGAAGCGGGAATAACAGAAGTTTACGCGGAGGTTCTTCCCGAGGATAAAGCTAAATATATTGAAAAAGCAAAAGCTGACGGAAGACGGGTTATCATGGTTGGAGATGGAATAAATGATTCGCCGGCACTTTCAGCCTCGGATGCGGGAATTGCAATCAGTGATGGTGCGGAAATTGCAAGGCAGATAGCTGATATAACCATGGGATCCGACAATCTGGAAAGCCTTGTAACGTTAAGAAAAATCAGCAGCATGTTAATGAAGAGGATAAGATTTAATTACAGGACTATAGTCGGATTCAACACAGCCCTGATAACTCTTGGCGTTATAGGAGTACTTCCTCCGGCAACATCAGCTATGCTTCATAATAGTTCAACAGTGGCTCTGGGACTAAAGAGTATGACAGATCTTTTGCCAAAAGAGGACTTGGAGATTAGGGCATAAATCA
>JAILPU010000241.1 GCA_024699395.1 Lachnospiraceae bacterium
CCAGTTCAAAAGTGTAATCCTCGGGGATGGGATTTGTTTTATTAATAAGGATAAGTCTCCAGTCATCCTTTGAAAAGTCCGACATCACCAAAGCATCCGAAGCGGACACTGTTTGCATGGGCGCAAAGGCATAATACTCCGTATACTCAAGTTCACTCATTCCGTCGTCTACAGGAAGCACTTCCAGATAGTCGTCATCGGAGTCCTCAGTGGCAAAACCGTTGTAGGTAATGGGTTTTACTATCTGATCCTCATCCTGAGAAAGGAAAAGTCCGGTGTCTTTGGAATTAATGTTTACAACCGCCTCCTCTGAGGCATAGCTGGATAAATTCCAAAAGGAAATACTGGAAAAAATCCCTGCCATAAAGATACTTAAGAATAAAACGATAAGACGCTTTGTATTATTTAAACAGTAATTAAAAAAACGGGATATGAATGTAACAACTTGAATAAGTATGACACTCATCCCGTTTGAAAACTTATTTTTCCCGGAATGGGTAAGAAGATAATGCCTTACCCTCTCCTCAACAGTTTTTTTCATATTGCGCGATTAACCTTTAAGCTTATAGAAAACAATACAATTGGGAACATCCACAGGCATACTCTTACCATTCATAATAAGAGTGCCCGCTTCGGGATCCACCTTGAAAAACGACATATTGTTGGATTCATGGTTAAGGGAAACAAGGAATTTGTTGTTGGGGAAAAGCATGGTATCCTTGGGATACTCTCCGCTTATAGGCAAAGTAAATATCTTTGTCAAAAATCCCTTCTCCTGATCCACACTGTAAAGAGTAACGGAATTGTCACCGGCATTTGAGGTTACAAGATATTTGTAATCCTCTGAAAAACTAAGTGCGCTGGCGGCATTTCCTTTATAGGTTCCGATGGTGGGAACGGTCTGAATCTTCTCGAAATAGGGAAGATCGTTTTTTATAGTGTATTCGTAGACATCAATAAAGCACTTGAACTCATGAACTATGTATACAAATTTTCCGTTTTTGGAGAATTTAACATGTCTGGGAGCGGACTCAATCTCGCTTCTTATAACGTCAACAATCTTAACCTTTCCCTTCTCATGGTCAAGCTTGTAAACATTAATATGATCCTGTCCCTGATCTGTAACAAGCAAAAACCTGTTATCATGAGTCATTTTGGCACAGTTTATATGAGGTCTGGAGTTTCTCTCAACGATGGTTCCCAAGCCTTTGTGATATACCTCATCGGTAATCTCACCGATAACGCCGTCCCTAAGTCTTAACACCGTAAGCTTTCCGTCATGATATCCCGCAACGAAAAGAAAGGAATCGGTATAATCGCTGGAAACATAGCAGCCTCTCATGCCGTTGATGGAAGCATGACTCAAAATGGAAAGACTTCCGTCGCTTTCAATTTTGTAGGATTCAACCCCTGCATCCGTAATGGAAAAAAGATATTTTCTGTTGTGAGAAATTGAAACGTAGGAGGAATTGGTTATCTCCACCTGACATTTCTCCTTAAAGCTTCCCTTTTCCATATCAACGTCATATATTTTAATACCATGATTGTCTCCCTGGGTATATGTGGAGACATATGCAACAAACTTATCCTTAGTCACTCTGACTACCTCCGGATCTTTCTTTTGAACTTATAAAAATATCAACTGTTCTGGGCAAAACTTTGAAATCTTCACGCTGTCCCTCATCCTTTTTCGCAAAGGATTTATCGGTGGAAATAACCTTTTTCCATACGTACCCCTTGGGAAGTTTGGGAAGGCCGAATTCATGTTTTTCCCAGTGCATATTGAATGCTATATAAATATTATTGCTTGAACCGTCAATCTTATCGGAAGCGTATTTGGAACAAAGCATAACTCCCAGATGGCGGATGTAATACTCCGTGTAAACTCTCCATGCACTGTCGGAATGGAAAGAAAGATCGGGGAATCCCACGGACTTGTAATCCGTAAGTTTCATCTCCTCCGGCATATGAAGAATCTTTCTTTTCTTTCTGAAGGAAACCATTTTGGTAAAGAACTCATAATATTCTTTGTTCTTTTCCATATCTCCCCAGTTAAGCCAGGTAACGAGATTATCCTGACAGTAGGGATTGTTGTTACCTTTCTGACTGTTTGCGAATTCATCTCCCATAAAAATAAGTGGAGCAGACTGAGAAAGCATCAAAAAGCATACCGCATTTTTATACTGCTTAAGGCGAAGCTCCTTTATCTTTTTTCGGGAGCTCTCTCCCTCAACGCCGCAGTTCCAGGAACAATTGTAATCGTTTCCGTCGTAATTGTCCTCTCCGTTAGCTTCATTGTGCTTATATTCATAAACACTTAAATCTCTGAGAGTAAATCCGTAGTAATTGGAAAGATAATGAATGCTTCCTGTCATTTTGGGATTGTATTTAAACTGTTCCGTAAAGGCCAGAATCATGTTTTCGTCGCCCTTAAGGAATCGTCTTGCCACATACAGATAGTCATCCTTGTACTCCGCAAGGGTTCTTACCTTGGGATTTTTGCCCCGATACAAAGAATCGGCATCGAAACCGTAGTACCAAATCTTGGTGTCCGCAAGAAAAGGATTCTTAATTATCTCATTGATAATAATATTGTCACCCATAAGGTGAAAACCATCGATGTGATATTCATTAACCCAATATGTCAATATTTCGGGAATATGAAGAGCATCCTCTCCCTTGGGGAAATAAAACTGCATCACCACTTCTATCCCCGCTTCATGAAAGGCCTTGACCATATCCTTAAATTCATTGACAGGGTCATTAACTGAATAAGAAGTTTTCGGGGTAAAATAGTAACCCGCGGTATATCCCCAGTAATTAAGCTTTACAGATGGCTGCTTTTTGTAATCCTCCATGGCTTCATCCATGGTCACAGGTTCATCCACGCCTTCTCTGTATAATTCATTGAAATCATAAGCGGGCTGAAGTTCAACAATGTTCACTCCCAGCTCTTTAAGATAAGGAATTTTTTCAATAACTCCAAGAAAGGTTCCGTTATATTTAACCCCCGAAGATTTATGAGCGGTAAAGCCTCTTACATGCATACAGTAAACAAAGGCTTCATCGTACGTTATACCGGGGCGTTTATCCTCTCCCCAGTCAAAATCGTCGTTTTTAAAAATTGCAAGATTCTCTTCCGGTTTTCTCTTCTTTGCGTATCTTGCCGGTGACAGAAATGCTCTTGCATATTTGTCGCATACGGTATTGGATCCGTCATAAAAAGCATAGGCGATTTTATCGGGATCGTACCCATGGGTTACAAGGTAATGGACATTTCCCCTTCTGTTCTCTTTTTCAAAGGGAATTTTGTCTATCCTTTCTTTAGTTTTTCTGTCATAAATCAGAACACCGCATCTGTCCGTGGGGGAAACATATGTAAATACAATATGCTTTCCGTGAACATATGAAAGTGGCAGATTATGGGGCAAAAGAGTCTGGGAAACCATGAAGTTCTCCTCATCGCATTAATCCTACTTATTTTAATATTAATTTAAGGCTATTGCAAGAAGTATTAACAAACATTATACTTAAGAAAAATATACGAAAACGGGAGGTACCCATGGCAAAAAGCAAAAAAACAAACGAAGATGAGGATATGACTGTTGATATAGAATTGGAGGACGGTCGCACCATTAACTGTAACATAATAACCATTCTCACCGTTGAGGGAAGGGATTATATTGCCCTTTATCCCAACAATTACACTTCAGAAGACGGCGAGGAGGAAGTATGGTTCTACCGTTACAGTGAAAATGAGAAGGATCCCAATGAAGAACCTGTTCTCGATTACATCGAAGACGATGAGGAATACGAGAAAGTTATAGATGCTTACGATGAATTCCTTGACAATTGCGAATTTGATATGATGGATGACTGATGCAGTCAAAGATCTCTTAAAAATCTTGATTTAAATCTGGGGCGACTTGGTGTACCTGTTACATACATGAGCCCCAGTTCTTTTTTGGCTCTTGTCATCCCCACATAGAAAATCCGTCTCTCCTCCTCCACTGTTTTATCATCGGGCATAACCCCTTTTGGAAAAACTTTTTCATTGCAGTCGGGAATAAAAACTCTGTCATATTCAAGTCCTTTAGCCCCATGAACCGTGGATAGATTAACCTTTACATTGCTGTCGTTAAAGCCTTCACCGTAATCAAACATGGATTTCTCCCATTTATCCACATCTTCTTCAGTGGAGGCTTCTTTCATAAGAAGATTCATAATATCCTCATACTCAAAAAAATCATTCATATCATGACAATACTTTTCCCTTATATATTCCCAAAGCCCCACTTTTCTTAATGTAAAATTTATCCCGTTCTTTATATTAACTTCACCTATAAACAAAAGATCTTTGATAAGGGTGTTGATGTTTTTGGCGACTTTTTTACCAAACTCCTCTTGATTGTTCTCATAAAAAGCTTTTGTTTCACATAAATTGATATAATTCTTCCCCTTAATCCTTACATTTCCCTTCATGGAAACAGAAGAAATATACCTGTTTGGCTTATTTACAATCCTGCAAAGCCATGCTCTTTCAGCAAGGATTTCCCCATCTCTTATATAAAGCCCCTTTGCGGTTTTAATATAAGCGATAACATCCTTCACAGCATCTCTGTCATTAAGTTTCCCCGTCCTTTGTTTCAGATTAAACCTTACTCCCTGCCGTCTTAAAATACAGGCCGCACATTGGAGATAGGAATTGGTTCTGAAAAGAATACCCACCTCATCTTCGGGATTATCATGAACTATATTTTTTATTTTTTCTGCCAGTACCCTGTACTGAATATCTCTTGTCTCGTAAACCTCAATATTAAACAGACCTCCCTGCTCCTTGGCCTTTAGATTTTTGCCGAATCTTTCCCTGTTATCCCCCACCATTTTAAGGGCTTTTGATACAAGTATTCCGGGGCATCTGTAATTGGTCTCAAGTTTAATAACATCAGCTTTATAATCCTTTGCAAATTCCTTTAATATCAAGGGATTTGTTCCTCTGAATCCGTAAATTGCCTGATCGTCATCTCCCACTGCAAATATAACACTCCCCTTCGCAGTAAGCTTTTTAAGAGCTCTATACTGTAAAGGATTGATATCCTGAAACTCATCTATAAGAA
>JAILPU010000227.1 GCA_024699395.1 Lachnospiraceae bacterium
CCATATATCTCATGGCCGCCTCAAATGTTCGTCCGATCTGTCTTATCATAATAAGGCCGCAGGCGGAAATCGTATTAATCTCCACAAACACATAGGCCGTGAAAAGGTCATTGGTATAAACAAGGGCAAGCAATGAAGCCATCATCATATCCACAAGGATATAATAGAGATTCTGCTTATCTTCCACTATTTCTCTATCGGACCATCTTCTTCCCGCAATCACAGCTCCCGCCATAATAAGGGTGAAAAACAAGGCCGTTCCGGCTTCCAAAATTCCCGCTCTTATCTCATTACCCCAGGGTGCGGGGAAATGTCCCATTTGGAATACAAAGAAATGTTCCTCCAAAGAGTATACATAAACCAGGGAACCCAGACTTAAAAGCGCTACGGCTCCAAGGGCACATAATGCCAGAATCCTCGCTGCCTTTTTGCCGAGAACCGAGGATATGATTCCCGAAAACATGGCAATCATAATGGAAAAGAAAGGAAAATTACGAAAGAAATCCATTACCTTCCCTCCTTCCTTAACATGGTGGTTATCTCGTCAAGGTCCAGAGTGTTATATCTTCTGTAAAGTCTTACGCACAAAGAAAGCATAAGAGCCGTAACAGAGACACTCACCACGATACCCGTAAGAACAAGGCCTGTGGGAATGGGATTTATATATTGGTCCACAGATGCAGCGCCGTCGGTGGCGATGGGAACAATATGGCTCTTTATATAACCCATCTGGGCAAGGAAAAGATATATGGAAGAATCCATTATATTAAAGCCTATTATTTTTTTGATCATATTTTTGTGGAACAAGAGATTGGCAAAACCTATAACAAACATAAGCATTGCAATAACCTGACCGTAATTGTTTAAAAGATTGGGGCCCATCAAAAATCTCCCTTTCTGAACATACAATAGAATGTGTACATGGTGCAGGCAACAACCAGACCAACGCAGATATTAAGGGGCAATATCAATCCCGCCGAAAGTATAGCTCCCGCTTTTCCCAGAGGAATATGGCTTTCCAAGTGATTGGCTCCGGTAAAGAAGGAATAGCTCTTGGCCAGGCAGTAAAAGGTAAGTGCCGTAAAGGATATCCATTTATACGTCTTTTCCGTAAAAAAGCGCTCGGTTTTGTGAAAACCGAAGGCGTTGGCGTACAGTATAAGTCCCGCACCTATCACAGCGCCTCCTGAGAAACCTCCTCCGGGAGACAAATGACCGTTCATGATAACATAAATACCAAACATTACAATCACAGGCACCAAGAACGTAGCAGCCTTTTGAAGTATTATGTCATCCTTGGGCTCAAGCCTTCTGTCATCGGGGTCAGAGACAGCCCCGTCTTCCTTTTTTCTGTTATTTCTCATAAGAATGAGTACGGTAACGGTTGCAATGAACAAAACATTGGACTCGCCGAAGGTATCAAAGGCTCTGTAGTCAAGAATCATTCCCGCCACTATGTTGGTGGATCCGCACTCCTTTAGTCCCTTCTCTATATACCTTTGAGACACCTCATTGTTAACAGCCTTTTGGCTCTCTTCCAAAGGAGGAAGATAAGAAACGCACATCAAAAGATTTACAAATATAAAAATAACAAAAACAGCCGCAAGAATGTTATAAAGCACCGAAACGGTCCTTATCTCTCTGTTGTGTTTTGTATCAAAAGTCTTCTCTTTCTGATCCAGACTTCCCTTTATCAGTTCTTCTTCAACAGCTGCCTGCTCATCATTGATACTCTGACTTTTAACCGCCATGGTATCATAGTACAGGCTTTCATCCCCAAGCAGCCATTCCCGGATCCTGTCACTATTTTTCATTATCCTGCCAAAGTTCCTTTCTTTTAACGCTTAATTTAACGCTCCTTGAAGGCGTTAATCTTTTTCAGGGTTACAAAGAACAACACACTGGTAACTCCCGCGCCCACTGCCGCTTCCGTTATGGCAAGGTCCGGGCTTTCCAGACACATCCACACAACGGATAAAATCAGGGAAAACGCCATGAAGGTGAGAACACTCCTCAACAGATTTTTGGTGAAGCTTACGGATATGGCGCATATTAATAAAAATGTGTATAAAACAATCAAAAAGATTTTCATTATTCGTCCTCTCCCAACTCTTTAACGGTGGCGCTGACACGGCATTCATCCTTGTACTGTCCATCGGCACCGCACTCCATCTCCGCGAGCATATGGGTTGCCACCGGAGACGTAAACCACAAAAACACAATAATCAAACCGAACTTCACACTGGTCATATTTAAACCATTTATGATAATAAGACCAAGCATGGAGGAAAACACTCCCAGAGTATCTCCCATGCCTGCCGCATGCATTCTGTTAAGCACATATTTAAAATGAAATACACCCACAAGCTCCGTGAGAAATGTCACAAATCCCACAGACAAAAGGATGATTCCCGCTATAAATCTTATTAACTCAAGCGTTCCCATTTTTGCCCTCCGTATTTTCTTTGACAAGAATGTCTATGCTTTCTTGCTCCAACACAGCTTCCTCTCTCTCAAGTTCCTGCCTGTATATGCCGATTTTAACCTTGGCAAAAAGAACCACCGCAAGGAAACTCAAAAGGGAATAAATCAGGCATATATCCGCAAGGAAGCCCTCATCCAGCACAACACAGAGGCAGGCGATAATAACCATGGTAATACTTCCCATCATGTTAACCGCAACCAGTCTGTCGCAGGCCTTGGGTCCCTTAACCGCTCTCACAAGGCATATTATAAGAAAAAGAGCAAGCCCCATCATAAAGCATATGAGCGTACTCTCCACAGGATGATTGGTGAAATCAAAAAAAGCCGAAATATCATGCATTTTCCCGTTCCTCCTTTCCCGTCAAAGCCTTCGTTGCCTTTTCTTCTATCTTTAAAAGCAGCTTTTCAAAAATAATGTCATCAAATCTCATGCTTTCATCAAAGGCATGGATGGTAAATATATCCCCTTCCACCTTTATGGTTATGGTTCCGGGGGTAAGGGTTATGGAATTGGCAAATACAGCCCTTGCCGCCTCACTTTTCAGTCTTGTTTTGAATGAAAAAATAACCGGCTTCTGCTTCTGCTTAAAAGTGAAAATGTAAGGCAGCATGCCGATATTGGCCTTCATTATCTCCTTTATAAGCACAAAAATATAACCGATTATCATAGGTATAAGGGAGATATACATAATATCTCTTTTTATGCCGTAATCAAAAAATTTGCACAAAAAATAATATACTGCCGCCGAAAATGCCAGGCCGAACAGTATAATCTCCAAAGTTACTTTTCCGTTAAACACTATCCATAAAAATAAAAGAATAAAAAACATTATCTTTTCCTCACAGCATTCCTAACATCCTTTGCATTATAGTACAATATTTATAAAAAATAAATAAAAAAAATCTTCCTATACTATAAAATCCGTACCTGTTTCTTCGCCGAATGCTTTTGAGAATTCTTTGTCGTCCTTACTTATTTCAATCATCTTTTCCACAGCAAGCACCATCATGGTCATAGGATTTTCTCTTGTAAACACAGTGTCCCTGTCGAGCCTTGCCCTGAAATGATCGATTTGCCACACAAGTATATCAGCGATGGAATAGCCCTTAACCTTGTATTCACATAAAAGTTCACCTTTTTGTATATACGCCCGAAGCTCCTTCAGAATCCCTTTATTGGCTTCAAGGTTTCCTATAAGGCTTTCAGTGCGTTCCTCGCTGAAATTCATTTGTTTTGCTGCGTTTTCAATGTATTCTTTCCAGTCCATAATTTACTCCCCGTATCCCAAGTGGCTAAGTAATGCGTTGCATCCTGTGATTACATCTTGGTATGTTGCCTCAAAGTCCCCGGTATACCAGGGGTCCGCCACATCCCGTTTTATTCCCGCAAAGTCTAAGAGTTTGTACAATTTTCCATCCGGATCACCCTTAAACACTCTGTTGAGATTTCCCATATTCATGCTATCCATGCCGATTATGTAATCGTAGTTTTCATAATCCTCGGACGTCACACGTCTTGCTCTGTGATGTAATACGGGGATGCCTGCTTTTTTCAATCTGTTTACCGTCCCGTAATGAGGCGGATTCCCGATTTCCTCATTGCTGGTAGCCGCGGAATCAATATAAAAATTCTCTTCGGCTCCGATTTTTTCAACCATATATTGTAAAACAAACTGGCACATTGTACTGCGACAAATATTGCCGTGACATACAAATAGTACATTTATCATTAGCTATTTCCCTCATATTTCACATTAGTTAACCATTCAGCAGCATCAACAATCCGTATACCTTCGTGATTATATTCCGGTTGGTATGTTCTAGCAATCAACATCTTTGGATATGCATCTCCTATTTTCAATAAAGGAGCTACTTCTCTCTCAAAAGTCTTT
>JAILPU010000269.1 GCA_024699395.1 Lachnospiraceae bacterium
TGAGCAACAGATGCTTGCCATGGGAAGAGCCCTTATGTCAAAGCCCAGGATTCTTCTTATGGATGAACCTTCAATGGGACTTTCCCCTATCTTTGTTAATGAAATATTTGATATAATAAAAGAAATAAACAAGTCGGGCACCACGGTGCTTTTGGTGGAACAGAACGCCAAAAAGGCTTTATCCATAGCACACAGGGGTTATGTTCTTGAAACAGGTAATATTGTTCTGGAAGGAAATGCACAGGATCTCTTAAATAATGAATCCATCAAGAAAGCTTATCTCGGAGAATAACAGGAGGGATTGGTATGAATAATGTGGTTATCACAATATCCAGAATGTACGGTTCCGGCGGCAAAACAGTGGGGCAAATGTTAAGCAAACGTCTGGGCATTGAGTATTACGACAAGGATCTTATGAGACTTGCCAGTGAGGACAGCGGTATTAACGAAGCCATGTTCAATAAGGCCGATGAGAAAAAGAAGGGCAGCTTTTTCGGGCTTAACAAGAATGTGTACGGCGGTGAGCTTATTACTCCCGAAAGCTCAGGCTTTACATCGGAGGATAATCTTTTTAATTATCAGGCCAAGATCATCAAAGAACTTGCTGAGAAAGAATCCTGTATTATCATAGGCAGATGCGCCGATTATATACTTGAAAACAATCCCAATGTGGTTAGCGTATTTGTTCACGCTCCCTTGGAGTTCCTTTTAAAGAACGCAGCTGAGAAAGTCAATCTTACAGGAAGAGAGCTTGAAAAATATATTGCCAAGATCGACGCCACCCGCTCCGAATATTACAAATATCACACCGGAAGAGAGTGGACCGATGCAAGGAATTACGACCTTTGCCTGGACAGCTCAAAGCTTGGCTTTGACAAGTGCGTGGAAGAGATCCTTTCTTATATAAAGGTGCGCTTCCCGGATAATGAGTTGGTGAAGTGATTTCTAAGAGACAAGAAAATGTTATTTCGCAAATATGTTTCATAAAATTATAAAATGAATAATTGATGCAAAAATTTAAAGAGCCTTCTGCAATTGATACTGTAGAAGGCTTGTTTATTTCTTGAAATTTGAAGAAGGGTTATGCAATCATTTAAAGAAGCGCATAACGCCGTAAACTTTACCGAGGATCATGCAATCATCTACAATGATGGGATCCATATTATCATTCTCGGGCTGAAGGCGGATGTGATCCTTCTCCTTGTAGAAGGTTTTAACTGTGGCTGAATCATCAATAAGCGCCACAACCATATCACCGTTATCGGCAGTATTGCAGGAATTGACGAAGATCTTGTCACCGCTGAAAATACCTGCATTAATCATGGAATCACCGCATACGGAAAGAATATAATTGTCTCCCTTGGGAACCATTTCCGCAGGAACCGGGAAGTAGGAGGATATATTCTCATCCGCGAGAATGGGAAGACCTGCCGCAACCCGTCCCACAACAGGTATGCTAACCATCTCCGTACGAACAGTCTGGAAACTGTCATCGCAAATCTCAATGGCTCTGGGCTTACTGGGGTCTCTTTTGATATATCCCTTTTTCTCAAGGGCTTCCAAGTGAGAATGAACACTGGAGGTGGATTTAAGGTCGACTTTCTCGCAGATTTCTCTAACAGTGGGTGGATATCCCTTCTTCAGAATACAATCTTTAAGAAATTCCAGAATTTCCATTTGCTTGGGAGTTGCATTGGAATTACGCATAAAAGCCCTCCGTTTCATAAGATTTTTCTTGATTATATCATAGGGGAATCAAAAAGGCAAACATATATTCCGAAAAAATGTTCGATATTTCTCTTGACATGCAAATGTATGTTCGCTATAATGCAATCAGAACAAACGTTTTCGAACATATATTTGCATCTGCCGGATTAATTGGAAATCAGGTGAGAATAGGAGAGCATCATGAATATTTCGGATTCTTTATACGGATTAAACAGAAGAGAGCTTAGATTTGTAAGATTTTATTTTGAGCAGCGAATAGCAAGACGTCACAGGATTATCCTTGCATCCTATCTGATTCTTGCAGCTCTTATCTTTATATACATATTCGGAACTATTAATACAAAGGCCGCATCAGAGAGTATGGACATTAAGTTCAAGTATTTTACATCCATAGACGTTGAGACCGGGGATTCTCTGTGGGATATTGCCAAAGAGCACGCAGATCTTACAATATACGACTCCGTTGATTCATACATTGCAGAGGTTTGTT
>JAILPU010000317.1 GCA_024699395.1 Lachnospiraceae bacterium
AAGGGGAGGCATATCCATGGCAGCAGAGAATGAAGAATTAACAAGAGGAGCCAAGACGACGGCTAAGAAAACCGCATCAAAGACAGGTTCCAAGACAACAGCAAAAACAGCTGCAAAGAAAACCACAGCCAAAACCACCGCAAAGAAAACCACAGCCAAAACGACGGCAAAGAAGCCCGTCACAAAGAAGACAACAGCAAAGAAGACAACTGCTTCGGACAAGCTGACAGCGGCTGAAAAGAAGCTGGTGGAGCTATACAGAAAAGCGGATGCGGACACCAAGAAGGCAGCGCTTGCTGTTTTAAAGGGAGAGAGCAACCAGCTTGCGGATATGCTTAAATCTCTTTTGAAGGACAAAACCATTAAGGATGCATTTTCCGGATTGTTTAAAAACAGTTGAGTGTGGGATTAATAGCATTCGCCAAAGCGGATAAAATCAAACAGCCAACAAAACCCCGACTAACCCGGGATAAAACCAAACCGTTATAAACCTACGGGGGAATTTTTTGATAATAACATAAAAATTACAAACAAATCAGAAGCTCCCCGAGGTATTGTCTCAATAATCTAAAACGCCTTGACAGAGGCGGTTCCATATGGTATTTTCATGTAAACCGTTGATGAAGGGTGAGTAACTTAAAAGAGCTTATACACAGAGAGTTGCAGGTGGTGTGATTGCAGCATTGAGCGTTTGAGTGAATGGCCTTCGGAGGGCGACCAGAACAGTAGTAAGTATGGAAGCCGGAGTATTGACCTCCGTGATAAAAGTCAGGCATATGGCTGTATGCGCTAAGAGGACTGTTAAGTCAAGCCGGGTGGCACCGCAGGTATGTATATTTTACCTGTCCCAGCAGTAATTCTGCAGGGACAGGTTTTTTATTGTAATCTGTCTGCAGGCTTAAAACCTGTAAGACACTTTCGATAATCTCCTGACTGCAGCAAACAAAAACAAAGCACTAAAAGGAGAAAGCAAAATGAAAAAGAAAATCGTAACACTGTTAACAGCACTTGCACTTATGACATCACTTTGTGCATGTCAGAGCAAAGAAACAAAGACTGCTTCATCAGAGGAATCTGTGGAAGTAACCACCGAAACCGAAACCGAAGCCGAAGAAGTTGAAGAAACCGAGGCCAAAGATTCAGAAGCCGTTACCTACAGAGTCGGTATCTGTAACTACGTTGATGACGCTTCTCTTAATCAGATTGTTGACAATATCAAGACCGGACTTGATGCCATCGGCGAAGAGAAGAATGTTAAGTTTGTGATTGAGTATGATAACTGCAATGCCGATTCAAACGTATTGTCACAGATTATCGCCAACTTCATCGCAGATGATGTGGATCTTATGGTAGGTGTTGCAACACCTGTTGCCATGAGCATGCAGGCACAGACAGAAGACAATCAAATCCCTGTAGTATTTGCAGCTGTTTCAGATCCTGTTGCCGCAGGGGTTGTGGATTCAATGGAAGCTCCCGGAGCAAACATAACCGGAACCAGCGATTACCTTGATACCAATGCTATTATGAACCTTATTCTTGCACAGAACCCCGACATTGCAAAAGTAGGTCTTCTTTATGATGTGGGACAGGATGCATCCACAACAGCCATTGCACAGGCTAAGGAGTTCCTTGAGTCCAAGAACATTGAGTACGTAGAGCACACCGGAACCAATGTTGATGAAGTATCACTTGCTGTTGATGCATTTATTTCCGATAAAGCAGAAGCAATCTTTACTCCCTCCGACAACACCATTATGACTGCAGAACTTTCCATCTACGAAAAGATGGCTGACGCAGGTATCCCTCACTATGCAGGTGCCGATTCCTTCGCGCTTAACGGAGCATTCCTTGGATACGGTGTTGATTACGCCAACCTCGGCCTTGAGACTGCAGACATGATTGCAGGAATCCTTATCGACGGCAACGATCCCGCAACAACTCCCGTAAGAACATTTGACAACAGAACCGCAACGGTTAATACTGATATATGTGATGCTTTGGGAATTGATTTTGAAGAAGTTAAAGAGAAGTTCGCTCCCTACTGCACCAAGGTTGAGAGCATCACAACAGCTGAAAGTTTTGAAGATTAATTGATTGGAGATTTTATAAAATGAATCTGGCTGATATGGGACCATTATTACAGACGGCTCTTGAACTGGGATTGTTCGGATCCCTTACGGTACTGGCTCTTTATTTGAGTTATACCATGCTGAATGTGTGCGATCTGTCCACCGACGGGTGCTTTACCATGGGCGCCTGCGTGGGGGCAGCGGTTGCCATATCGGGCCACCCTTTTTTATCAATAATTGCAGCCATGTTAGCCGGAGTTATCTCCGGCTTCATCGTGGCTTTTCTTCAGACCAAAATGGGAATAGAAAGTCTCCTTGCGGGTATCATAGTCAATACCGCATGGTATTCCGTAAATGTTGCAATAATGGGGAATAAATCCCTTCTTAACATGAACAAGACCGCAACTGTATTTACACTGTTAAAGGAAAAGCTTCAGGGCACGGCTTTCGCCGGTCAGTACAAGCTTATTATAGCTTTTCTTGCAGTGGCAATTGTGGTGTTGTTCCTTTCTTTTTTCTTAAAAACAAGACTCGGACTTGCCATCAGGGCAACGGGAAACAACCCGGACATGGTAAGATCTTCCTCCATCAATCCCGCATTTACCACTATTGTAGGTCTTTGCGTTGCCAATGCTTTCACAGGGCTTAGCGGATGCCTTATGGCCCAGTCCCAGAAGTCGGTTAATATCGACATCGGTCAGGGCATGGTGACGGTGGCACTTGCCTCTCTTTTAATCGGACAGGTAATGTTCGTTAAAGGAGGAATCACCGTTAAAGCCATCGGTGCCGTTGTGGGAGCCTTTATTTTCAGACTTGTTTATACCATTGCACTTAGATTTAATATGCCGGCCTACATGCTCAAACTTGTGTCGGCAGTGATAGTAATAATAGCCATAAGCGGTCCTTATTTTAAAAAGAAGATTCCTTTGGCTGTAAGAAAACACAATCTTAAAAAGATAAACCGAAAGGAGGATGCAAATGCTTAAGATATCAAACATCTCCAAGACATTTAATCCTCAGACGGTGAATGCAAAGCTGGCTCTTGACGATTTGAGCCTTACCGTTAACGACGGAGATTTTATTACCATAATCGGCGCAAACGGTGCCGGTAAATCCACATTATTCAATGCTATTGCGGGTAGTTTTTACACCGATAGCGGAAGGATAGTGCTTAATGATACGGATATAACCCTTATGCCGGAACATGAAAGGGCGTCCATGATAGGAAGACTTTTCCAGGATCCCATGAGAGGGACGGCAGCAGGGATGACCATAGAAGAAAACCTTACCCTTGCGGCGGGGGGAACAGGGTGGTTCGGACAGATAAACCGCTCCAAGAAAAAAGAGTTTAAAGAGATACTTTCAAGACTTAACATGGGACTTGAGGATAGGATGAAACAGCCCATGGGGCTTTTGTCGGGAGGACAGCGTCAGGCTGTGACTCTTCTTATGGCCACCATTAATCCTCCGGATTTACTTTTGCTTGATGAGCATACTGCGGCCTTGGATCCTGCGGCTGCTGCAAACGTCTTAGAAATCACAGAGGATATTGTGGCAAGGGACAAACTCACCTGCCTTATGATCACTCACAATATGCAGTCCGCATTGAAGCAGGGAAACAGAACCATTATGATGGACAGGGGCCGAATTATCCTGGATGTTTCCGGCAGCGAGAGAGATGCTATGACAGTGGAAGACCTCTTGGAGAAATTCAAAGAAATATCGGGAAGAGATCTGGATAACGACAGAATGCTCCTTACCAAGTGATAGGTAAATAGTAGAAAGGAGTCCCACTGTGTCACATTGCATAGGGGAACAGACGATATGATTTGCAACAATATTTTGGAAGCTATGGGCAATACACCCATGGTAAGACTTAACAAAATGCCTAAAAAGGGAAGCGCCGATATTATCGTTAAGGTGGAAGCTCTCAATGTTGGAGGCTCGGTTAAGACCAGAACCGCATATAACATGATAGAGCAGGCGGAGCGTGACGGCCTTCTTACCAAAGACAGTATTATAGTGGAGCCCACCAGCGGAAACCAGGGTATAGGCTTAGCACTTGTGGGTGCGGTAAAAGGCTACCGCACCATTATTATAATGCCCGACTCCGTTAGTGAGGAGAGGCGCAAGCTTATAAGACATTACGGCGCCGAGGTAAGGCTTATCCATGACTACGGCGATATCGGAAAATGTATCGATGAATGTCTGAAGGCGGCTCTTTCTTTGCAGGAAAAGGATGAGAGAGTTTTTGTACCTCAGCAGTTCGCAAATCCCAATAATACCATGGCGCACAAAAAGCACACCGCTCTTGAAATAATGGCCCAGGTTGCGGGACCCATTCATGGTTTTTGCAGCGGAATAGGTACCGGGGGCACCATAACCGGAATAGGAGAGGTTTTGAAGGCCCAGTATCCCGATATAGAAATATGGGCAATTGAGCCTGAAAATGCCGCTATTCTTGCAGGGGGAACCATAGGAACCCATATGCAGATGGGAATAGGCGACGGCATTATTCCCGATATTCTCAATCAGAATATTTATGACAATATTTACGTGGTTACCGATCAGGAAGCCATAGAGACAGCAAAGAGGCTCGCAAGAGAGGAAGGCCTTTGCTGCGGTATATCAGGGGGAACCAATGTGGCAGCCGCATTAAAGCTTGCCGAAAAATTAGGCCCCGGCAAAACTGTTGTAACCATTCTTCCCGATACTGCGGAAAGATATTACTCAACTCTTTTATTTGAAGAATAATATGGCACTTTTTATAAAGTTACTATATAATGGTCATTGTATGTGACTTGTGATGAACAAGATATTGAAAGAAAGGAAAATATGGTATTCGGTTCGGTTGTCATCTAAGTAAAATATGGTAATCGATTCGGCTGTCATGTAAGGAAATCTATGAGCGAATACAGGATTAATACAAAATGTGTTCAGGGCGGATATCGTCCCGGAAACGGGGAACCCAGACAGGTGCCCATTATACAGTCTACAACTTTTAAATATGATACAAGCGAGGATATGGGGAAGCTTTTTGACCTTGAGGCAAGCGGATATTTTTACACCCGTCTTCAGAATCCCACCAATGATTTTGTAGCCAATAAGATCGCGGAGCTTGAGGGCGGTACCGCAGCAATGCTTACATCCAGCGGACAGGCAGCCAATTTCTTCGCTCTTTTCAATGTATGTGAAAACGGCGGACATATAGTATGCTCTTCATCTATCTACGGAGGAACCTTTAATCTTATTGCGGTTACCATGCCCAAGATGGGAATCGAGGTGACTTTTGTTTCTCCCGATGCTACCGAGGAGGAGCTTAATGCCGCATTCAGACCCAACACCAGAGCTGTTTTCGGTGAGACCATTGCAAACCCTGCTCTTACTGTTCTTGACATTGAGCTTTTCGCAAAAGTTGCTCACGAGCACGGAGTTCCTTTTATAATCGACAATACCTTTGCAACTCCCGTTCACTGCAGACCTATTGAGTGGGGAGCAGATATTGTAACACATTCAACCACAAAGTATATGGACGGTCACGGTGCGGGCGTGGGCGGTTGTATCGTTGATGCCGGAAAGTTCGACTGGATGGCTCACAAGGATAAGTTCCCCGGCCTTTGCACTCCCGATGATTCATACCACGGAATAACCTATGCCGAGAAGTTCGGAAAGGAAGGCGCTTTCATAACCAAGTGTACAGCACAGCTTATGAGAGATTTAGGTTCCATACAGAGCCCTCAGAACGCATTCTATCTCAATCTCGGACTTGAATCACTTCATGTAAGAATGAAGAGACATGCGGAAAACGGACAGGCTGTTGCCGAGTTCCTTGCAAAGCGTCCCGAGGTTAAGACTGTTACATATTCCGGACTTCCTTCCGACAAGTATTACAAGGTTGCACAGAAGTATCTTCCCGAGGGAGGATGCGGTGTTGTATCCTTTGAATTGAACGGTGGAAGAGAAGCTGCCGAGAAGTTCATGAAGGGTCTTAAGCTTATCGCTATCGAGACACACGTTGCAGATGCAAGAAGCTGCTGTCTCAATCCTGCCACATCTACTCACAGGCAGCTTACCGATAAGCAGCTTGAGGAAGCCGGAATTCCTGCAGGTCTTGTAAGACTTTCCTGCGGACTTGAGGATAGCAGGGATCTTATCGAAGATCTTGAGCAGGCATTCGCAAATCTTAAATAAAGCCTACAGATTAAAACACCGGCTGTCTGAAGCTTAGACTCAGGCAGCCGGTTTGTGTATGTATGCGCGCCGTCTCAATCAATGCCGGATGAACCTGTGGCGACAGGTATTCCACAGATTGGTGTGCACTGCGGTAATCGGCGCGGATATAAATTGTGTATTGCCGCAATGGGGGCGACATATAATCGCGTTCATGTGTGCACCGTCATAATCTGTGTGGATATATTCCCACAGCTCTTCAGTTTGATGTGTATATCATGAATTGTTATGAGATGTCGGTGGGTGATGG